>NZ_JBNNVR010000043.1:0-40727 GCF_050280645.1 Pseudomonas sp. NPDC089554 | reverse complement strand
GTCTCAAGATGAGATCTCACTGGGATCTTGAATCCCCTAAAGGGCCGTCGAAGACTACGACGTTGATACTGGCCAACGCCATTGCCGCGTGCAACAAGGCCGGCAAGTACATCGGCATCTGCGGCCAGGGCCCCTCGGACCACCCGGACCTGGCTAAATGGCTGATGGAGCAGGGCATCGAAAGCGTGTCGCTGAACCCGGACTCGGTACTCGAGACCTGGTTCTTCCTCGCAGAGGGCCAGGGCGCAGCCTGATGCGCTGAACGCGGGGGCGCCCCGTGGCGCCCCCGCCCGGTTTCACCCAGGGCGAGTTCCAGTAATGGACCCCGCCCTTTTTTCGTCCAGAACCTATGCAAAGCAGCAGCACCCTTTTTCCCGTGGCCTTGCTCAGTGCCGAGCGCCGCGGCGACCTCAGTGAAGACGTGTACCGGATCAAGGCCGGCAACAGCCCCGACGTCAGCGTCGAACTGGCCGTCACCCGCCTGGGTTTGGCCGACCAGGGCGGTGCCCAGGGTATGCCGGTGATCCTTCTGCACGGCAGTTTTTCCAACCGGCGCTTCTGGTATTCGCCCAAGGGTATTGGCCTGGGCGCCTACCTGGCACGTGCCGGTTTCGATGTATGGATACCCGAGATGCGTGGCCACGGCCTTTCGCCGCGTAACCGCCAGTGGCAGGACAACTGTGTGGCCGACTATGCGCGTGACGACCTGCCGGTGATCGGCGCGTTCGTGCGTGAACAGTGTGGGCAAGCGCCGCACTGGGTCGGTCATTCGCTGGGCGGCACCACCTTGGCTGCCGCCCTCGGCGGTGGTTACCTGGAGCCCGGCCTGGTGGCCAGCGTGGCGTTGTTCGGCACCCAGATCAGCCGCGTGTATTGGCCTTTGAAGGTGCCGCCGGTGGCGTGGGGCGCGCGTGCCGTGCTCAAGCGCTTCGCTCAGTTGTCCGGCCCGCGTTTCAAGCGCGGGCCGGAAGACGAGCCCATCGGCCTGGCCTTGGAAAGCTTGCGCTGGCATGGCCTGTTCGGGCGTTTCGGGGTGAAGGGCAACGACTGGTGGGCAGGGCTTGCCGAGGTCGATGTGCCGCTGCTGGCCGTGGCGGGGGCCGGAGACTTCCAGGACCCGGTGTGGGCCTGCCGCAAGCTTTACGAGCAACTGGGCGGCACGCGCAAGCAGTTCCTGCGCCTGGGGCGCGAGGAAGGCTTCGAGGCGTTCGGGCATGTCGACATGCTGGTCAGCAAAGCAGCGCAGGCGCAGGTGTGGCCGCTGGTCGAGGGCTGGCTGCGCGACCCGTCGGCGGTCGTGCAGGGGGCTGAGGTAGTGGTGCAGGTGCCGGCCACGCAAACCTGACTGCGTGGTCTCAGATGGCTGGAAGCGCTTCCAGGGTGTAGCCTTGCCTTCACCCGTTTTCGTTATGACTGACAGGAGTTTCCCATGCAGCATTACGTAACCCCCGACCTGTGCGACGCCTACCCGGAACTGGTTCAGGTGCTGGAGCCGATGTTCAGCAACTTTGGTGGCCGCGACTCGTTCGGCGGGCAAATCGTCACCATCAAGTGCTTCGAAGACAATTCCCTGGTCAAGGAGCAGGTTGAGCTCGACGGCAAGGGCAAGGTGCTGGTGGTCGACGGCGGCGGTTCATTGCGCCGCGCGCTGCTCGGCGACATGCTCGCCGAGAAGGCGGCGAAGAATGGCTGGGAAGGGTTGGTGATCTACGGCTGCGTGCGTGACGTGGACGTGCTGATCCAGACCGACGTCGGTGTGCAGGCCCTGGCCAGCCACCCGATGAAGACCGACAAGCGCGGCATCGGCGACCTCAACGTCGCGGTGACCTTCGCCGGGGTCACCTTCCGTCCGGGTGAGTACGTGTATGCCGACAACAATGGCGTGATCGTCTCGCCAAGCCCGCTGAAAATGCCGGAGTGACGCGCAGCGCGCTGATGGAGCTTTGATGTTCGAGGAAGACAACGCGCAATGGGGCCTGGTCCATGCCCTGGTGCTCGATGGCAAGGGCGGTGCGCGTTCCATCGCCCGCACCGAACTGGACGACCTGCAACTGCAACCCCAGGAAAGCCTCTGGCTGCACTGGGACCGCAGCCATCCACAAACCCGCTCCTGGCTGCTGCGTGACAGCGGCCTGAGCGCGTTCGCCTGCGAGCTGCTGCTCGAAGAGAACACCCGCCCACGGCTGTTGCCGCTGGCCGATGAACAGCTGTTGCTGTTTCTGCGTGGGGTCAACCTGAACCCGGGTGCCGAGCCAGAAGACATGGTCTCGGTGCGTATCTTCGCCGAGGCGCGCCGGGTGATTTCCCTGCGCCTGCGGCCGCTGCGCGCCAGCGACGAGGTGTTGCAGCACCTGGACGAGGGCAGGGGGCCGAAATCGGCCTCCGAGCTGCTGCTATTGATGGGCGAGTTACTCACCGAGAAGGTCCAGGCGCTGATCAGCGACCTGTCGGAAGTGGTCGATCTGGAAGAGGAAAAGGTAGAGTCCGACGAACGGTATAGCCCGGCACCGGGCAGCTTGCAGCAGATTCGCCGACGTGCTGCCGGCCTGCGCCGTTTCCTTGCCCCTCAGCGCGACATCTACGCGCAGCTGTCGCGGCACAAGTGGAGCTGGTTCGCCGATGCCGACGCCGATTACTGGAACGAGCTCAACAACAGCCTCATTCGCTACCTGGAGGAGCTGGAGCTGACCCGCGAGCGCGCCGCGCTGCTGCTGGAAAACGAAGACCGTCGGCGTGCCGAGCGGATGAACCGCACCATGTACCGCTTCGGCATCATTACCTGCATCTTCCTGCCCATGAGCTTCGTCACCGGCCTGTTGGGCATCAATGTCGGCGGCATTCCGGGTGCGGACAGCCCCTATGGCTTCCTGTTCGCCAGCCTCCTGGTGCTGGGCTTGGCGGCCGGGCAGTGGTGGTTGTTCCGGCGCTTGCGATGGGTCTAGCGGGTTTGTTTCGTTCGCAACTTGAAACATTCGTCCCACTTTTCGGTGTGACCTATCTTTCACCATCCTCGTCTCTGACTGACATTGCGCGAGGTGCACATGCACGATCCGTTTGAAGAATCCCTGCGCGACCTGCTCAAGGCGTCGCCGTCCGGCAAGGACCGCGACGACGACGCTTGCCTGGGTCGCGTGCTGAAAACCGCCAACCGCCAGGTCGGCGTGGGCGATCTGTTCAGCCTGCTGGGCCGCTGGAGCCAGGCGCTGCTGATCGCTGTCAACAATGGCTCGGCGCATGTCGCGCCGGTGCGTCGTACGCCTGCCGCTGGCAGAACGAAAGCTGATAAGGCCGATTGAATATGGAACTCGATCTCTGGACCCAGAGCCTGGTCACCGCCATGACCGCCCTTTGGACGAAGGTTGCCAACTTCATCCCCAACCTGTTTGGCGCGCTGGTGGTGGTGCTGCTCGGTTTCGTGGTGGCCAAGCTGCTCGACACCTTGCTGTCGAAACTGCTCGCCAAGTTCGGCCTGGACCGCCTGATGAGCGGCACCGGGCTGACCAAGATGTTGGCCCGGGTTGGTATCCAGGTGCCGATCTCCACCTTGATCGGCAAGATCGTCTACTGGTTCGTGTTGCTGATTTTCCTGGTTTCCGCTGCCGAGTCCCTGGGCCTTGAGCGGGTTTCCGCGACTTTGGACATGCTCGCCCTGTACCTGCCCAAGGTGTTCGGCGCAGCCTTGGTGTTGCTGGCCGGTGTGCTGCTGGCGCAACTGGCCAACGGCCTGGTGCGTGGCGCTGCCGAAGGCATTGGCCTTGAGTATGCCGGTGGCCTGGGGCGTATCGCCCAGGGCCTGGTGATCATCATCAGCATCTCGGTGGCCATCAGCCAGCTCGAGGTCAAGACCGACCTGCTCAACCATGTGATCGTCATTGGCCTGATTACCGTTGGTCTGGCCGTTGCCTTGGCCATGGGCCTGGGCAGCCGCGAAATTGCCGGGCAGATCATCGCCGGTATCTACGTACGTGAACTCTACCAAGTGGGCCAGCAGGTGCAGATTGGAGAGGTCGAAGGGCAGATCGAGGAAATCGGAACGGTGAAAACCACCTTGCTGACCGATGATGGCGAATTGGTGTCGTTGTCCAACCGGGTGTTGCTCGAGCAGCGAGTCAATAGCCGCTAACCGCACAAAAGCTGTTAATGTATGCCGCCGCGAAAACCGGCCCACGGGGCCGAGCGGCGACATTGACCTGACTGTCGGCCAGATCCGTTTTGAATAAAGTCCATTCGCCGCCCATGCGCTATGACCCCCGCGAGCTCACCGACGAGGAGTTGGTGGCGCGTTCGCATGAGGAACTGTTTCACGTCACCCGCGCCTATGAAGAGCTGATGCGGCGCTACCAACGAACCCTATTCAACGTCTGTGCACGTTATCTTGGGAACGATCGGGACGCCGACGATGTCTGTCAGGAGGTGATGTTGAAGGTGTTGTACGGTCTGAAGAACTTCGAGGGTAAATCGAAGTTCAAGACCTGGCTCTACAGCATCACCTACAACGAGTGCATTACCCAGTACCGCAAGGAGCGCCGCAAGCGGCGGTTGATGGATGCCCTGAGTCTGGACCCTGTTGAAGAGGCGTCCGAAGAAAAGGCACCGAAAGCCGAAGAAAAAGGCGGGCTGGATAAATGGCTGGTGCATGTGAACCCGATCGACCGGGAAATCCTGGTGCTTCGATTTGTCGCAGAGCTGGAATTCCAGGAGATCGCCGACATCATGCACATGGGCCTGAGCGCCACGAAAATGCGTTACAAACGCGCGCTCGACAAACTCAAGGAGAAATTTGCAGGTTTGACTGAAACTTAGTGGCCAGCAAATATCTCTAAGCAATCGGCGAGTTCTGCTAGACTTGCCGTCGAGTTGTCCCCCCGGTTTTTGGTGGGACCGCTTAACTATCACCAGATGGGGATTTAACGGATGAAATTGAAAAACACCTTGGGCTTGGCCATTGGCTCGCTCGTTGCCGCTACTTCGTTCGGCGTTCTGGCACAAGGCCAAGGCGCTGTCGAAATTGAAGGTAACGTTACCAAGCAGTTCTACGACAGCGAGCGTAACTTCAAGAACGACGGCACCAACCCTGGTGTTCGCCTGGGTTACTTCCTGACCGACGACGTTTCCCTGGACCTCGGCTACAACGAGACCCACAACGCCCGTGGCGAAGTCTTCAACAAAGACATCAAAGGCTCCAAGACCAAGCTGGACGCCACCTACCACTTCGGTACCGTGGGCGACGCTCTGCGTCCGTACGTCTCCGCGGGTTTCGCTCACGAAAGCCTGGGTCAAGCTACCCGTAGCGGCCGTGACCACTCCACCTTCGCCAACGTTGGCGCTGGCGCCAAGTGGTACATCACCGACATGTTCTTCGCCCGTGCTGGCGTCGAAGCCATGTACAACATCGACAACGGCAACACCGAGTGGGGCCCAACCGTTGGTCTGGGTCTGAACTTCGGTGGCAGCGGCGGCAAGCAGCCAGCTCCGGCTCCGGCTCCAGTTGCTGAAGTGTGCTCCGACAGCGACAACGACGGCGTGTGCGACAACGTCGACAAGTGCCCTGACACCCCGGCCAACGTCACCGTTGACGCCGACGGCTGCCCGGCTGTTGCCGAAGTCGTTCGCGTTGAGCTGGACGTCAAGTTCGACTTCGACAAGTCGGTCGTCAAGCCTAACAGCTACGGCGACATCAAGAACCTGGCCGACTTCATGAAGCAGTACCCACAAACCACCACCGTGGTTGAAGGTCACACTGACTCCGTAGGTCCAGACGCTTACAACCAGAAGCTGTCCGAGCGTCGTGCCAATGCTGTCAAGCAGGTTCTGACCCAGCAGTACGGCGTTGAAGCTAGCCGTGTTGACTCGGTTGGCTACGGCGAAACCCGTCCGGTTGCCGACAACGCTACCGAATCGGGCCGCGCTGTTAACCGCCGCGTAGAAGCTCAGGTAGAAGCCCAGGCCAAGTAATTGGTTTGACGCTTCATGAAAAACCCGGCCTCGGCCGGGTTTTTCTTTGTGCTCCATAAAGTGTACGGCATGGCCTCAGCCCTTGAGCCAGGCCAGCAACATCACCAGGTTCACCAGCAAAGACACCAGCGCCACCGTGCGCCATACCTTCAGCGGCTCACGCTCCAGCAGCGGTCGTGCCCGCCCCGGCAACTCCTGCCGATCCCCACGTTCCAGCAACAACAGCCACTGCTCGGCGGTCTCGAAACGCTGCACCGGGTCTGCGGCCACTGCCTGTTCCAGGTTGTGTTGCAACCACTCTGGCAGGTCCGGCCGATAGCGTGCGGCATTGACCGGGTTGCCGAAACGAGGGTGCTGAAACGCTTCGACCTCGCCATAGGGATAATGCCCGGTCAGCAGGTAATACAGCGTCACGCCCACGGCATAGAGGTCCTGGCGCGGGCTGGGCGGGCGGCCTTCGAATGCCTCTGGCGCGATGAACGACGGTGTGCCGGGCAGGTCATGGGGTTGGTCTTCGGACAAGCCTGGGCAGTAGGCCAGGCCAAAATCCAGCAAGCGCAATTGCCCGTCATCGCCCAGGTGCAGGTTTTCCGGCTTGATATCCCGGTGCAACAGGTTGCGCCGGTGCAGTATGCCCACGGCCTGCAACAGCTGGCGGGCCAGCTCCAGCCATTGTGCCAGCGGCAGGGGGCCGTGTTCGGCCAGCAGGCTGGCCAGGGTTCTGCCGGAGTACTCGCGCATCACGTAGTACAGCTGCTGGCGCTGGCTGGCGGCGTGCACATGGGGGAAATGCCGACCGGCAACCCGGCGCAGGAACCACTCTTCGAGCAACAGTTGCTGGCCAGCCAGTGGGTCTGTCTCACGTGAGGGGGGCAGGGTCTTGAGCAGCCAGGGCTGGCCCTGGCTGTCCTTGACGCGGTAGAGCAGTGACTGCTTGCTCTGCGCTACCAGGCTGTCTACCAGCCAGTCGTCGATACCTTGGCCGGGGCGCAGCAGTGGCGGCGTCGACCAGTCCTGCAACTGCGCCAAGGTATCGCCGAGGTTGGCCGGGCCAAGCTGTTCGACCCGCACCAGCAAGGCGCTGGCGTTGTCCTGGCTGCCTGCATGATGGGCGGCGGCCACCAGGGTGTCGGCTGCTACTTGCAAGTCGGCCTGCTCACGCAGGATCGACAGGATGTGTTGATCGCCCAGGCTGGCCCACACGCCGTCGCTGACCAGCAGAAAGCACTCGCCCGGTCGTAGCTCGCCCTCCAGGTAGTCCACCAGCAGGTGTTGGTCCAGGCCCAGCGCGCGCTTGAGCACATGCTGCATGCCGGGCTGTTCCCAGACGTGGTCTTCGCTCAGGCAGTGCAACTGGTCGTCGTGCCAGCGGTAGGCGCGGCAGTCACCGACATGCGCCAAGGTGTAGCGGCGCCCACGCAGCACCAGGGCGGTAAGCGTGGTCAGCAGTGTCTGGCCCGTTCCCTGGGCACGCAGCCAGCGGTTCTGGGCCAGCAACAACCGGTCCAGCGCCTGGGTCACGCCCCAGGTTGCGGGCGTGGCGTAGTAGTCCAGGGCCAGGGCCTGCAAGCTCGCCCGGGCCGCCAGCCCGCCATCGGCGCACTGGCTGACGCCGTCGGCGAGGGCGAACAGGTAGCCCTTGCTGGCCGCCAGCTCCGGGGCTGGCGTGACCAGGCGCAGGGCGTCCTGGTTCTCGGCCCGTGGGCCGGTGGCGCTGGCCTGGGCGAATAGCAGTTGCAGGCTCATCGAGCCGGTCAGACCCGCGCCGCAGTGACGGCGGCCGAGCCCCATGTGGTGCGCCAGCGTAGCTTGACGCCATACAGGCCGAACCAGGCCAGCACGCCAAGGCTGGCGAACAGCCACAGGCCCAGCTGATAGTCACCGGTCTGCTGCTTGATCGCACCAAGGCCTGCGGCCAGCAGGAAGCCGCCGATGCCGCCGGCCATGCCGATCAGCCCGGTCATCACCCCAAGTTCCTGGCGGAAGCGCTGTGGTACCAGCTGGAACACCGCACCATTGCCAGCCCCCAAGCCAAGCATGGCGATCACGAACAACGCCAGGGCCGCCATGGCACTCGGCAGGTTGAAGCCCACCGCAGCGATGCAGGTTGCCGCCACGGCGTACATACCCAGCAGCGTGCGGATACCGCCGAAGCGGTCGGCCATGGCGCCGCCCAGGGGGCGCATCAGGCTGCCGGCGAACACGCAGGCGGCGGTGTAGTAGCCGGCGGTGACCGGGTTCAGGCCGTACTGGTCGCTGAAGTAGCCGGGCAGGGCGCTGGCCAGGCCGATGAAGCCGCCGAAAGTGACGCTGTAGAAGAACATGAACCACCAGCTGTCACGGTCACCCAGAGCCTTGAAGTAGTCGGCCATGGCCTTGGGCTTCGGACGCTCCGGGGCGTTGCGTGCCATCAGGGTGAACAGCACCAGGGTCAATGCCAGCGGGATCAGCGCAAAGCCGAACACGTTGTTCCAGCCAAAGCCGGCCGCCAGGGCGGGTGCCAGCAGGGCGGCGAACACCGTGCCGGAGTTGCCGGCACCGGCGATCCCCATGGCTTTACCCTGGTGCTGGGGCGGATACCACTGCGAAGCCAGCGGCAAGGACACCGCGAACGAGGCGCCGGCAAAGCCCAGGAACACGCCGAGCAGCAGCGCTTGCTCATAGCTGCTGACGCCGATGAACCAGGCGCAAGCCAGGGCGACGATCACGATCACTTGGCCGATCAGGCCTGCGGTCTTGGGCGAGAGGCGGTCCACCAGCATGCCCATGGCGAAGCGCAGCACGGCGCCCGCCAGGATCGGCGTGGCCACCATCAGGCCGCGTTGCTGGGTGGTCAGTTGCAGGTCGGCGGCAATCTGCACCGCCATGGGGCCGAGCAGGTACCAGACCATGAAGCTCAGGTCGAAATACAGGAACGCGGCGAACAGGGTGGGCACATGCCCGGATTTCCAGAAGCTCGTATTCATCGAACACCTCGCGCGGCTTGCAACGGTAGTCATGCCCTAGTTTTCAGGGGCGCAAATGAAAAAGACGCCGCTACCCGGTCCACCAGCGTGGAGGGGAGAGCGACGTCTTTGTCGGGGTATGGGGGCAACCGCCGTTGGCTACCTGGGAATTGCTGAGCAAGAGGCGGGCCAAGATGCCTTGGCTAGCCGAGCATCTCGTGCATGGCGATGATCTGCTCGGCCACTTGCACCAGCTTCTGCTGGCGGCTCATGGCCTGGCGACGCATCAGGGTGTAGGCCTGTTCCTCGTTGCAATCCTTCATTTTCATCAACAGGCCCTTGGCCTGCTCGATGCGCTTGCGCTCGGCCAACTGCTGGTCGCGGGCCAGCAGCTGCGCGCGCAGCGCCTGGTCGCTCTCGAAGCGCGCCATGGCGACATCGAGTATCGGTTGCAGGCGTGCAGCATGGATACCTTCGACGATATAGGCACTGACCCCGGCCTGGATGGCCTGGCGCATCACCCCGGGGTCGTGTTCGTCGGTGAACAACACGATCGGCCGTGGCCGGTCGCGGCTGACCAGCACCACCTGTTCCATTACATCGCGGCCCGGTGACTCGGTATCGATCAACACCACGTCCGGGCGCACTGTTTCGACGCAGGTGGGCAGGTCGATGGTCAGGCCTTGGGCTTCGATCACTTCGAAGCCGGACTCGATCAGCGCGGCTTTGAGGCGGCCGACTTTCTTTTCGGTGTCGTCGATCAACAGGATGCGCAACATACGGGCCTCCTCACGAACCGACACGGGCATCAGCCGCATCGCCCAGGGCGTGCAGGCGGAAACTGCGGGCATAGCCATAGGGGTCGCTACCGTCCCAGCGGCTGCCGTCGATCAACAGGCTGCTGCGCATGGCCGGGCCATTGCAGGGTATGCCGAGCGCTTCGGCGGCCTCGCGGTACAGCGTCAGCTGCTGCACGTCGGTGGCCACGGCCAGGTAGTCGGGGTCTTCGCGCAACAGGCCCCAACGGCGGAACTGAGTCATGAACCACATGCCGTCGGACAGGTACGGCAGGTTGGCGCGACCTTGGTCGAACAGGCGCAAGGCGTGGCGGTCTTGCCAGTGGTTGCCCAGGCCATCGTGGTAGTCGCCGAGCAGGCGCGGCTCGATGCTGCTGGCGGGCAGGTCCAGGTAGGCCGCGCCGCTGAGCAATTGCGCGGTGCTGCGGCGGTTTTCCGGGCTCTGCTCGATGAAGCGGCTGGCGGCCAGGATGGCTTTGACCAGCGCGCGTGCGCTATTGGGGTATTGCTCGACGAAGGCGCGGGCGCAGCCCAGCACTTTCTCCGGGTGGTCCGGCCAGATCGACTGGCTGGTGGCCAGGGTGAAGCCCTGGCCCTGGGCCACGGCATCGGCCGACCACGGCTCGCCCACGCAAAAGCCATCGATACGCCCGGCTTGCAGGTGTGCGACCATTTGCGCCGGTGGTACCACCACGCTGTCGACATCGTGCAGGGGGTGGATACCTTGGCTGGCCAGCCAGTAGTACAGCCACATGGCGTGGGTGCCGGTGGGGAAGGTCTGGGCGAAGGTCAGTCGCGCGCCATTCTGGTGCGCCAGTTTCGCCAGTGCTTCAGGGCAGGTCACACCCTTGCGTTGCAGGGCGGGGGAAAGGTTGATGGCCTGGGCATTCTGGTTCAGGCCCATGAGCACTGCCATGTCGGTGGCGGGCACGCCGCCCAGGCCCAGGTGCACGGCGTAGACCAGGCCATACAGGCAATGAGCGGCGTCCAGTTCGCCGCTGACCAGCTTGTCGCGCAGCCCGGACCACGACGCCTGGCGCTGCAGGTTGAGGGTCAGGCCGTATTGCTGGGCGAAGCCCTGGGTGGCGGCGACCACCACGGAAGCGCAATCGGTGAGGGCCATGAAGCCGATATTCAGGCTGGGTTTTTCCGGCGCATCGCTGCCGTTGACCCAGGCCAGGGGTGCTGCGGGGGGAACTGTATTCACGAAAAATCCTCGCCCGTACCGATCGGGCTGCACCCAGGGCGAAGCAACCCATATGCCAAGGCCCTGTCCCCCAGGCGGCGCGCTGGCTATAATCGCACCCCTCACTCACCCCGAGTCTTGCCCGCCCATGTATACCCTGGCCCGCCAGCTATTGTTCAAGCTTTCCCCGGAAACCTCCCACGACCTGTCCCTGGACCTGATCGGCGCCGGTGGCCGCCTGGGCCTCAATGGCCTGCTGTGCAAGCGCCCGGCCTCGCTGCCGGTGACGGTGATGGGCTTGAACTTCGCCAACCCCGTGGGCCTGGCCGCAGGCCTGGACAAGAACGGTGCGGCCATCGATGGCTTCGCCCAGCTGGGCTTCGGCTTCGTCGAGATCGGCACCGTCACGCCGCGTGCGCAACCGGGCAACCCCAAGCCGCGCCTGTTCCGCCTGCCTGAGGCGACGGCGATCATCAACCGCATGGGTTTCAACAACCTGGGTGTGGACCACCTGCTGACGCGGGTACGGGCCTCGCGCTACGACGGCGTGCTGGGTATCAATATCGGCAAGAACTTCGACACCCCGGTGGAGCGAGCCCAGGACGACTACCTGATCTGCCTGGAAAAGGTCTACAACGACGCCAGCTACATCACCGTCAACGTCAGCTCGCCCAACACCCCTGGCCTGCGTACCTTGCAGTTCGGCGATTCGCTCAAGCAACTGCTCGATGCCCTGGCCGAACGTCGCGAGCAATTGGCGGGTGAGTATGGCAAGCGCGTACCGCTGGCGATCAAGATCGCCCCGGACATGAGCGACGAGGAAACCGCGCTGGTGGCCTCGGCACTGCTGGAATCGGGCATGGATGCAGTGATCGCCACCAACACCACCCTGGGCCGCGAAGGAGTAGAGGGCTTGCCGTTCGGCGGCGAGGCGGGTGGGTTGTCGGGTGCGCCGGTGCTGGAGAAGAGCACGCACATCGTGAAGGTATTGGCCGGTGAGTTGGCCGGCAAGTTGCCGATCATCGCAGCGGGGGGCATCACCGAGGGCCGTCATGCGGCTGAGAAGATCGCCGCTGGCGCGAGCCTGGTGCAGATTTACTCCGGCTTCATCTACAAAGGCCCGGCGCTGATTCGCGAAGCGGTGGATGCCATTGCAGCAATGCCGGGACGCTGATCGAACGCAATAAAAAGGGCCCCGAATGGGGCCCCTGGGCCGCAGCCCGCCGCCCGGATAGGGCGCGCATGGTGACTCGAATTCAGTGTCCTCGTTCAGCCAACGGCGTGATTTTCGTTGAGTCTATGGATGCCAGCGGTGCCGGTCATGCCGTCCCAGTTGTCGCCGCGACCTTCACGCCAGCCGTTGATCCAGGCCTGGCGAACGGATGGCAAATTGAAGGGGCAAAGCTCGCGGGATTTACCGGTGACCCCATACTGGTAGCCACGTGAATATGCTCTTTCCAACGGATCACGCTTAAGTCTTCTCATAGGGTGTTGCCCTCACTTGTTGACTGTAATGTCCCGTCGGCCTCTGGGAGGCCGGGCAGAATCGTTCTGCCGGTTTTGCGCTCGCTGCCGGCGTCGCGAGCGGAAAGTGCCAACTCGTTGCGAGATGGCCTGAGAGGAGTTCTAACGCACCGCGCGTCACAGTGTGAATGATCGATTTGTCATAAGGACGTAACGTTTCCAAGGGTCATAGGATAAGTAAATAAATGAGACACCAGGCGATTCAGGGTTCAGCCCGCTATGATCAGGGTTTCGCCTCGATTGACGTCAAATGGCCAGCGTTTTTGCGGCCATGGTGGTAACAAGAAGTAATACGACGAAGGGTCATTTTGCGGCACTCGACCAACGAAATTTTCACACTGCTCGACGATCAAAGCCTTTTCACTCGATAGGTTTGTCGCTCGGGTGGCCCGGCCGCCAGTTGGCGAGCCACCCCGGTTGAAGCCTGTTGGAAGGGCGCCGGGGCAAACATCGGCAGGGCGTGCGCCGCCTTGCCACTGCATGGCCCAAGGCCCTGGATTTGCTCATGTCGGACCGTATCGAACTCTACCTCACCTGCCCCAAGGGCCTTGAAGGCCTGCTGGCCGAAGAAGCCCGCGGGCTTGGCCTGGAGGATGTGCGTGAGCACACCTCAGCCATTCGCGGCCTGGCCGACATGGAAACCGCCTACCGCCTGTGCCTGTGGTCGCGCCTGGGCAACCGCGTGTTGCTGGTACTCCAGCGCTTCACCATGAAGAACGCCGACGACCTCTACGACGGCGTGCACGCGGTGGACTGGCAGGACCACCTGGCCGCCGATGGCACCCTGGCCGTGGAGTTCAGTGGCCACGGCTCGGGCATCGACAACACCCATTTCGGTGCGCTCAAGGTCAAGGATGCGATCGTCGACAAGCTGCGCAACCGCGAAGGCCAGCGCCCCTCGGTCGACAAGCTCAACCCGGACCTGCGTGTTCACCTGCGCCTGGACCGCGGCGAGGCGATCCTCTCCCTTGACCTCTCCGGCCACAGCCTGCACCAGCGCGGCTATCGCTTGCAGCAAGGCGCCGCACCGCTCAAGGAAAACCTCGCCGCTGCCGTGTTGATCCGCGCCGGTTGGCCGCGCATCGCCGCCGAAGGCGGCGCCCTGGCCGACCCGATGTGCGGCGTAGGTACTTTCCTGGTAGAAGCGGCAATGATCGCCGCCGATATCGCCCCTAACCTCAAGCGCGAGCGCTGGGGCTTCACTGCGTGGCAGGGCCACGTGCCGGCGCTGTGGCGCAAGGTTCACGACGAGGCCCAGGCCCGTGCGCAGGCAGGCCTGGCCAAGCCACCGCTGTGGATCCGCGGCTACGAGGCCGACCCGCGTTTGATCCAGCCGGGGCGCAACAACGTCGAGCGCGCCGGGCTGGGCGATTGGGTGAAGATCTACCAGGGCGAGGTGGCCAGCTTCGAGCCGCGCCCCGACCAGAACCAGAAAGGCCTGGTCATCAGCAACCCGCCCTATGGCGAGCGCCTGGGCGACGAGGCGAGCCTGCTGTACCTCTACCAGAACCTTGGCGAGCGCCTGCGCCAGGCCTGCATGGGCTGGGAAGCGGCGGTGTTCACCGGCGCACCGGAGCTGGGCAAGCGCATGGGCATTCGCAGCCACAAGCAGTACGCCTTCTGGAACGGCGCCTTGCCGTGCAAGCTGCTGCTGTTCAAGGTGCAACCCGACCAATTCGTCACCGGCGAGCGCCGTGCTGCCGGCGCTGACGACGGCGAAAGCCGCCCTCAGGCCGCGATGGCCGCTGAGCCTGCGCGCCTGTCCGAAGGCGCGCAGATGTTCGCCAACCGCCTGCAGAAGAACCTGCGTCAGCTGGGCAAGTGGGCGCGTCGCGAGCAGGTGTCATGCTACCGCCTGTACGATGCCGACATGCCCGAGTACGCGCTGGCAGTCGACCTGTACCAGGATTGGGTGCACGTTCAGGAATACGCCGCGCCACGCTCGATCGACCCGGACAAGGCCCAGGCCCGCCTGCTCGACGCCTTGGCCGCCATTCCCCAGGCCCTGGGCATCGACCCGCAGCGTGTAGTGCTCAAGCGCCGCGAGCGCCAGAGCGGCACGCGCCAGTACGAGCGCCAGGCCACCCAGGGGCAGTTCCAGGAGGTCAGCGAAGGTGGCGTGAAGCTGCTGGTCAACCTCACCGACTACCTCGACACCGGCCTGTTCCTCGACCACCGCCCGATGCGCATGCGCATCCAGCGCGAGGCCGAGGGCAAGCGCTTCCTCAACCTGTTCTGCTACACCGCCACGGCCACCGTGCATGCGGCCAAGGGCGGCGCGCGCAGTACCACCAGTGTCGACCTGTCGAAAACCTACCTGGATTGGGCGCGGCGCAACCTGTCGCTCAACGGTTTCTCCGAGCGCAACCGCCTGGAGCAGGGCGATGTGATGGCTTGGCTGGAGAACGCCCAGGAAAGCTTCGACCTGATCTTCATCGACCCGCCGACCTTCTCCAACTCCAAGCGCATGGAAGGGGTGTTCGACGTCCAGCGCGACCACGTGCAACTGCTCGACCTGGCCATGGCGCGCCTGGCGCCGGGGGGGGTGCTGTACTTCTCCAACAACTTCCGCAAGTTCCAGCTCGATGAGCATTTGCAGGCACGCTATGCGGTGGAGGAAATCAGCGCGCAGTCCCTGGACCCGGACTTCGCCCGCAACAGCCGTATACACCGGGCCTGGCGCCTGCAACTGCGTTAAGCCGACGCCTAGTGTTGCGGGGCTAATGGCTAATAGCTATAACCCGTACAGGGCCGGACAATTCGCAGGACGCTGATGTGACGAGAATGCTTTATGGCGAAACATGGCGTGCGCGCGAAGATGTTCGGTCTGGTCAGCGAGGAGCTGTCGGCGCAGGGCGTGGCCTTGGTCGCGCTCTGCGCCGGCGGTTTGCTGACTGCGGCACTGGGCTTTGCTGCTGAGGGTTTCTACCAGCAGCAACTGCGCCAGCGCTTCGAGCTGCTGGCCAATGAGCGCTACAGTCGAATCGCCGAACGCTTCGAGGATCAAGCCCAGCGCCTGGATGGGCTGAGGCGCTTTTTCAGCTATTCCAGCGAAATCACGCCAGCCGAGTTCGATGGCTACGCGCGGCCCTTGCTGCACCGTACCCAGGCCTATTCCTGGGCGCCACGGGTCGAGGCCGGACAGCGCGAGGCCTTCGAGCGCCAGGCCAGTGCCAGGCTCGGGCAGCCCTACCAGATCCGCGACCACGACGAACAGGGCCGCTGGCAGCCGGCGCCGCAGCGCGACTACTACTACCCGGTGCTCTATACCCAGGCCACGCACCAGGAAAAACAACCCTACGGCTTCGACCTGCGTAGCCAGCCCCAGCGTGAACAAGCGCTGTTGCGTGCAAGCACCCCGGGCAGCATGGCGGTCTCGGTACCGCTGGACATGATCAACGTTGAGCCGGCCTACACCCGCGGCTTGCTGGTGGTCGCGCCCTTGTTCAGCGAGGCGAAGGCCAATGGCCCGCCGTCCGGTTATGTCATGGCGTTGCTCAGCATGCACCAGTTGATCGCCGAAGGCCTGCCGACCAGCGCCGATGACAACTTGGTGGTGCGCATCGTCGATTTGTCCGACGGCATTGGCCATGAGGTGCTGTACGACTCACGCAATCCGGCAGCGCCGCTGGCGCTGCAGAGCCGTCACCTGCTGCACCTGGCCGACCATCGTTACCAGCTCGATATTCGTCCCAGCCAGGCGTTCCTGCAGGCCAACCGTTCTTCGGCGATGCTCACGGTGACCTTGCTCGGCGGGCTGTTGAGCGTGATGCTCAGTGCGTTGTTGTACAGCCTGTTCAGCCAGCGCCAGCGGGCCCTGACCCTGGTCGAGCAGCGTACTGCCGAGCTGCGGGTCAGCGAGCAATCGCTGCGCGAGACCCACAACCAACTGCACAGCGTGCTCGAGGCCGCTACCCAGGTGGCGATCATCGCCACCAGCCTGCGCGGCGTCATCAGTACCTTCAATGCCGGTGCCGAGCGGATGCTCGGCTACTCGGCCAACGAAGCCCTGGGCCATCTGACCCTCGAACACCTGGTGCTGCCCGAGGAACTGCACCAGCGCGCGCATGCCCTGAGCCTGCGCTATGGACGCGAGATCGCCGGGGGCCAGGCGATGTTTGCCGAAACCGTACAGGAAGCCGGCGGCGAGCCGGGCGAATGGACCCTCGTGCGCAAGGATGGCAGCCAACTGCTGGCCAACATGCTGGTCACCGCCGTGCTCGACGAGCAGGGGTTGTGGGTGGGTTACCTGGCGATTTGCATCGATGTCACTGAGCGACGCCGGGTGCATGAGGCCCTTGAGGCCCGGGACCGCCTGCTGGAGAAGCTGAGCGCCGAGGTGCCGGGCGGTATCTACCAGTACCGCCTGGATACCGATGGACGCTCCTGTTTCCCTTATGCCAGCCAGGGGTTGCACGACATCTACGAGGTCGATCTGCAGCAACTGCGCGAAGATGCCTCGACGGTGTTCGAACGCATCCACCCCGATGACCTGGAACGTGTACGTCGCTCGGTGCAAACGTCCGCCGAGCATTTGACCCCCTGGCGTGAAGAGTACCGGGTGTGTTTGCCCCGGGCAGGCTTGCGGTGGGTGCGTGGCGAGGCGACGCCAGAAGTGGGCGAGGCTGGCTGCACGCTATGGCACGGCTACCTCACTGACATCTCCGACCTCAAGCGGGTGGAGGAGGAGTTGCGGGCGCTGTCGATCACTGATGCCCTGACCGGCATCCACAACCGCCGCTATTTCCAGGAGCGCCTGCGTACCGAGCTGGAGCGGGCACAGCGTGACAAGCTGGACCTTGCGGTGATCATGCTGGATATCGACCACTTCAAGAGTATCAACGACCAGTTCGGCCATGCCGTGGGCGACCATGTGCTGCGCAGCCTGTGCCAGCGTATCGGCCAGCGGCTGCGGCGCACCGATGTGTTCTGCCGCCTGGGCGGCGAGGAGTTCATGGTGTTGTGCCCGGGCACCGATGCCGAGCAGGCACGCTCGTTGGCGCTGGAGTTGTGGCAAGGGTTGCGCAGTGTGCCGGTGGAGGGCGTCGGCCGGGTTACCGCGAGCTTTGGCGTAGCAGGCTGGCGCCCGGGGGAGGGCGCCGATGCGCTGCTGCTGCGTGCCGATGCTGGGGTGTATGCGGCCAAGCAGGCCGGGCGCGACAGGGTCGAGGCGGAACTGCCCTAAGACCTGCAACACAGTACAGAATTTGCGGTGTTCTTCAGAACGGTACGATCGATGCGTAGGGCTTGTCGGGGCGCCGAACCGCCGCGAACACCGGCTTCGCCGGTGCCATGCACCGCGGTGTCTGGTTCGCGGGCAAGCCCGCTCCTACAAAGTCAACCGATTAGGTCTGGATCACGGCACCACACCAACAGTGCTGCCACCCACCTTGGGCTGGCGATACAGGTCCAGCAGCACCTGGTCGAGCACCTGCGAGGCGCCCCAGGGTTTCGGGTCGTTGAGGATCGCCGCCACCGCCCAGGTGTTGCCGTTGCTGTCGCGGCTGAAGCCAGCGATGGCGCGCACGGTGTTCAGCGTGCCGGTCTTGATGTGCGCTTCGCCGGTCATGGCGGTGCGTTTCAAGCGCTTGCGCATGGTGCCGTCCATGCCCACCAGCGGCATGGAGCTGATGAACTCGGCCGCGTATGGGCTCTTCCAGGCAGCTTGCAGCAGCGCTGCCATCTCGCGGGTACTGACCCGCTCGGCCCGTGAAAGCCCCGAACCGTTTTCCATCACCAGGTGCGGCGAGGTGATGCCTTTCTTGGCCATCCACTGGCGTACCACACGCTGGGCGGCGCGGGCATCGTCGCCATCGGCGTCGGTGCGGAACTGCGCGCCAAGGCTCAGGAACAGCTGCTGGGCCATGGTGTTGTTGCTGTACTTGTTGATGTCGCGGATCACTTCCACCAGGTCTGGCGAGAAGGCGCGGGCCAGAAGGCGCGCGCTCTTGGGTACGTTCTCGATGCGGTCGCTGCCCTGGATGGTGCCGCCCAGCTCGTTCCAGATCGCCCTTACGGCGCCTGCGGCATAGGTCGGGTGGTCGAGCAGCGCCAGGTAGGTCTGCGAGTTGCAACCATCGCCCAGCTGGCCGCTGACCGTAACGCTCACGCCGTCGGCCTGTGGCACCGGGTTGTAGCGCACATCGCCGGTGCACTGCTTGGAGGCGACCGCCTTGACCTGGTTGTCGATGCGCACGCTGGCGATCGGCGGCTCGACCGCGATGGTGACCCGGCCGCCGTCGTTACGGGCGACGAAACGCAGGGCCTTGAGGTTGACCAGCAGTGAGTCGGGCTTGACCAGAAAAGGCTTGTTGAGGTCGCCGCCGTCATCGTCGAAATGCGGCAGGTTGGGCTGTACGAAGTGGCTACGGTCCAGCACCAGGTCGCCGGTGATGGTGCGCACGCCATTGGCGCGCAGGTCACGCATCAGCAGCCAGAGCTTTTCCATGTTCAGCTTCGGGTCGCCACCGCCCTTGAGGTAGAGGTTGCCGTTGAGCACCCCGTTGCTCAAGGTGCCGTCGGTGAAGAACTCGGTCTTCCACTGGAAGGTCGGGCCGAGCATTTCCAGGGCTGCGTAGGTGGTGATCAGCTTCATGGTCGAGGCTGGGTTGACCGAGATATCCGCGTTGTAGACGGTAGGCGTGCCCGGGCCGTCCAGGGGCAGCATCACCAGGGACAGGGCCGAGTCCTGCAGTTTGCTGGCCTTGAGTGCCTGCTGCACCTTGGGCGAAAGGCTGGTATTGACGGCAGCGGCGTGGCTGGACAAGGCCAGGGGTAGCAGCAGGCCGGCGAGAAGCAGTGGGCGAAACGTCTTTATCATGGGAACAGAAACCCTACTTGCGAGGGAAAAGGACGACGGGGCCGTAAGAAGTGATAACCCCTGCACGAAATATAGTGCGCATTATGCCCCAAGCGTGCCGCGCATGGGCATGCCTGACATAAATGTAAGAGTTTGGCGGGAAAGGGGGCAGGGCGGGGGGATTGGGCTAGCTGCGCAGCCCATCGCGACGCAAGGCCGCTCCCACCGAGCACATTGGCCATCTGTGGGAACGGCCCTGGGGCGCGAAAGGGCCGCAAAGCGGCCCAGGCGATCTCAACCGAACCGTTGCGTCTCAGGCAACCGGGTTGATCGGGTTCTGCGGGTACCAGGCATCGAGCAGCGGGCTGACTTCGATCTTGGTCAGCTCTGGACGCGCCTTGAGCCAGGCTTCGACCACGCTGCGCTGTTCTTCGCTGACCGAGCCACGCTTGGCCAGGCAGACCAGGCCGAAGTCGTCACCGCCGACGTAGTCCAGGCCGTTGGCGTCCATCGCGTCTTGCAGGAAGGCATCGAGGAAGGCGTCGATTGCTGCTTCAGACAGGTCTTCCTTGAATTCCAGGTTGAGCTCGAAGCCCAGTTCCTGGAACTCGCCTACACACAGCTTCTTGCGCAGACGACGGGAGCGGTTGGTGGCCATGAAACAATCCTCTTAGGTAATAACGGCGCGCAGTCTACCAGCTAACGCGGCGGGCCGCCTGTCTCTGTGCGCGGTGCGGGAGTTTTAAGTTTGCCTTCAAGGGGCGTGCGCGGTTAAGCGATATTCCGGCGTTTGCCAAGTATCTAGTCTTTAAGGGATGACGCTCTCGCAGAAGGGCGGTACCGGCTAACCCCACTGTGAACCGACGAGGAGCCCCCCATGGCACACCAGCTGAAGATCAACGGCACCGTTCATGAAGTCGATGTCGATGACGACACCCCCTTGCTCTGGGTACTGCGCGATGTGCTGCACATGACCGGCACCAAGTTCGGCTGCGGCATGGCGCTGTGCGGGGCCTGCACCGTGCACATGAATGGCACCGCCATCCGCTCGTGCGTGATGCCGGTCAGCGCCTTGGCCGGGGCCGAGATCACCACCATCGAAGGGGTGGGTGCGACGCCGGCCGGCAAGCGTGTGCAGGACGCCTGGCTGGCCCACGAGGTGGTGCAATGTGGCTACTGCCAGTCCGGGCAGATCATGACCGCCAGCGCCTTGATCGCCGGCAACCCGGCGCCGGACGACGCGGCCATCGACGCGGCCATGTCGGGCAACCTGTGCCGCTGCGGCACCTATGTGCGCATTCGCGAAGCGATCAAGGGCGCTGCCGCCTCTACCCCGGAGAAGCAAGCATGAACAGCATCGCGCAATCGGGTTTCAGCCGCCGTGGCTTTCTCAAGGCGAGTGCGGCGGTGGGCGGCGGCTTGCTGGTCAGCTTCGTGCTGCCACGTGGCCTGCTCGATGCCCAGGCCGCTGGCGAGGCCTTCAACCCCAATGCCTATGTGCGTATCGACCGCAGCGGCAAGGTGTTCCTGACCATCCAACCTGTGGAAATGGGTCAGGGCACTTATACCTCGATGCCGGCGCTGATCGCCGAGGAACTGGAGGTGGGCCTCGATCAGGTGGTGATCGAACACGCACCGGCCGACGACAAGCGCTACGCCAACCCTGTGCTTGGCTTCCAGGTAACCGGCGGCTCCACCTCGGTGCCGGGCAACTGGAAACCGCTGCGCGAGGCCGGTGCAGCGGCGCGCATCCTGCTGGTAAGCGCGGCGGCCGAGCGCTGGAAGGTCAGCCCGGACAGCTGCAGCGTGGAGAAAGGCGTGGTGATGCACGCCGCCAGCGGGCGCAAGGCCAGTTATGGCGAGCTGGTCGATGACGCGGCCAAGCAGAAGCTGCCGGCCACCATCCCACTCAAGGCCCCGGCGGACTTCAAGCTGATCGGCACCCCCGCCCGGCGCACCGACAGCCCGGACAAGGTCAATGGCAAGGCGGTGTTCGGCATCGACGTACACCCCGAGGGCATGAAGGTCGCCGCGATCCAGTTGTGCCCAGTGGCCGGTGGCACCTTCGCCAGCGTCGACGAAAGCCCCGCGATGGCGGTGAAGGGCGTGCGCAAGGTGCTGCACAGCGACACCGCCGTGGCGGTGGTGGCCGACCATATGGGCGCGGCGCGCAAGGGCCTGGCCCTGTTGCAGGTGAAGTGGAACGAAGGCGCCAATGCCAAGCTGACCAGTGCCAAGCTGCTCGAAGACATCGAGGTTGCATCGCGCCAGGAGGGCGTGCAGGTGCGCAACGAGGGTGATGTTGCCGCTGCCATGGCCAAGGCCAAGCAGAAGGTCGAGGTGGTGTACCAGGTGCCCTTTCTCGCCCACGCCTGCCTGGAGCCGGTGAACTGCACCGTGCATGTGCGCAAGGATGGCTGCGACCTGTGGTTGGGCATCCAGGTGCCCGCGCGGGCCAAGGCCCTGGCCGCGCAACTCACCGGCCTGCCAGAAGACAAGGTGCAGGTGCACAACCACCTGATCGGGGGCGGCTTCGGGCGGCGCCTGGAGGTGGACTTCGTCGGCGAGTCGGTGAAGCTGGCGCGCCAGGTCGACTACCCGCTGAAAGTGGTCTGGTCGCGCGAGGAAGACACCCGCCACAGCACCCTGCGGCCGTTCCACTACAACCACCTGTCTGCCGCCCTGGACGAGCAAGGCAGGCCGACGGCCTGGACCCACAAGGTCACCGGCGGCTCGATCCTGGCGCGCTGGGCACCGGCGGCGTTCGTCAACGGTATCGACCGCGATGCGATACGCGATGCTGCGGGGCCTTACGCCTTCCCCAATATCCACGTGCGCTATGTGCGCCACGAGCCGCCTGCGGGCATTGTCCCGGCGTTCTGGCGTGGGGTAGGACATACGCAGAACGGCTTCATGGTCGAAGGCCTGCTCGATGAGCTGGCGGTGCTGGCCAAGATCGACCCGTTCGAGTACCGCTACCCTCTGCTGGAGAAGCACCCAAGGGCCGTGGCGGTGCTCAAGGCGCTGCGCGAGAAGTCGGGCTGGGACAGCCCGTTGCCGGCCGGGCATGGTCGCGGCCTGGCGCTGACCTATTGCTTCAGCACCTACGCCGCGCAGGTGGCCGAGGTGAGTGTCAGCGACAGCGGCGAGGTGACAGTGCAGCGGGTGACCACTGTGGTCGACTGCGGCATCGCCATCAACCCCGACAGCGTGGTCGCCCAGATACAGGGCGGCACGATATTCGGGCTGACAGCGGCGCTGTTCGGCAATATCACCTTCAAGGACGGGCGCGCTGAGCAGGGCAACTTCGACACCTACCGCTTGCTGCGCATCAACGAGGCGCCGCGCATCGAGACTCACCGCCTAGACAGCAGCGAGCCGCCGGGCGGGCTGGGCGAGGTCTCGACCGTGACCATCGCGCCTGCCGTGGTCAACGCGGTGCACGCCGCCACCGGCAAGCGTCTGCGCACGCTGCCGATCGACCCGCAGCAACTGCGCAAGGCGTGAGCTTGCGCTGAACGCTAAGGCCAGCGCCTGATACCAGGCGCTGGCCTTGTTGCCTGTCGCTTCAGTTTTTCTCAAACGAGCCACGTCTTTATATCGTTTGTCGGCCTTGCGGCGACTCCCGAACATACCTCCAATGCGCCGCCACCGCGGCTGCTGCTACTGGAGGTAGAACAATGACTACAAACCTTTGGAGCGAGGATACGCCAGCGCGGCTCCTGGCCTCATGCCACCGCGAAACCGGCGAAGTCGCCTTCCCGCCACTGCCCGCTCACTCACCGATTGCCCATCAGTACGAACCCTACGTACTGCAAAGCCACGGCACGCTGTACAGCTTCACCATCATCCACCCCTCCCCGAAAAGCGGCCTGGCGCCGTTCGCCCTCGGCTACCTCGACCTGCCGGGGCCGGTGCGTCTGTTCGGCCGGGTCAATGCCAAGCGCCGCCCGGCGATCGGCGACACCTGCCAGGTGGTGGCCGACGCCACCTACGGCTATGCCTTCGAATTGCTGGAGACCGCGCAATGAAGCACATGCACGTGATGGGTGGGGCCATGACCCGCTTTGGCAAGCACAGCAACGTGAAGGCGCCGGAGCTGGCCCAGCAGGCGATACTCGCCGCCGTGGCCGACGCGGGCCTGGCCTTGCAGGATATCCAGGCGATCTACTGCGCCAACGTGCTCGGCGGGATGATCCTCGGCCAGGTGATCCTGCGTGACCTGGGCCTTGCCGGTATTTCCGTCTACAACGTCGAGAACGCCTGCGCCAGTGGCGCCACGGCGGTGCACCTGGCGCGCCATGCGTTGCTGGCCGAGCAGTACGACACCGTGCTGGTGTTCGGTATCGAGCAACTGACCCAGCTGGGCGGCGGCACCATTCCGATGCAGCGCAACGATGAAAAGACCGACCTCTATGCCACTGCCGGCATGGTCCTGCCGGCGGTGTACGCCATGCGCGCCACGCGCTTTCTGCACGAGCGCGGCGCAAGCCCTGCCGACCTTGCCGCCGTGGCGGTGAAGAACCGCTACCACGGCTCGCTCAACGAATACGCCCAGCAGCGCACCGAGGTGACCCTGGAAGAGGTGCTGGCCTCGCGGATGATCGCCGACCCGCTGACCCTGTTGCAGTGCTGCCCGTCGCAGGTCGATGGCGCCGCGGCGATGGTGCTGAGCAAGCGCCGTGGCCCGCATGCCAAGGACGTTCGCGTACTCGGCTCGACCGTGGTCTCGGGCCTGGGCGAAGGCCCGCGCGACGACATCCTCGATGCCGAAATCACCGCCCGCGCCGCGCGCCTGGCCTACGAGCAGGCCGGGGTCGGCCCGCAGGACGTGGGCGTGGTCGAGCTGCACGATGCCTTCACCATCGCCGAATTGCTGTACTACGAAGCCCTTGGCCTGGCAGCCCCGGGCGAGGCGGTGGCGCTGCTGCACTCCGGCGCCACGCGGGTCGGTGGCCGGGTACCGGTCAACCCCAGCGGCGGCCTGCTCGCCAAGGGCCACCCGCTGGGCGCCACGGGCATTGCCCAGATGGTCGAGCTGATGTGGCAGCTGCGTGGCATTGCGGGCGCACGCCAAGCCAATGAGCCACGCATCGGCGTGGCGCAATGCACCGGTGGCGGTATCGCTGGCGTCGACCATGCGGCCTCGGCCGTGCACATCCTGGGGGTGTGAGATGAGTGCACAACGTTTCAATGCCGGCCAGGTGGCCGTGGTCACCGGTGCCGCGCGCGGCATCGGCCTGGGCATCGCCACGCGCCTGGCGCAGCAGGGGGTGTTCACCTATTTGCTGGACCGCGACGAAGGGGCACTGGCCGCCGAAATCGAACGCATGCAGGCGCTCGGCCTGCAAGTGCATGGCATCGCCCTGGACCTCACCGAGGCCCAGGCGGTCAACCGCGCCTTTGCCCGCATCGAGGAAGTGCATGGCCGCCTCGACTTCCTGGTGAACAACGCAGGCGTGGTGCGCGACAAGCGCTTCCTGCAAATGACCGACGATGACTGGGACCTAGTGGTCGATACCAACCTGCGCGCGCAGTTCCTGTGCTGCCGTGCGGCCATCGGGCTGATGCTCGGCAAGGGCTTCGGGCGCATCGTCAACCTGTCGTCGCGGGCCTGGCTCGGTGGCTTTGGCCAGGCCAACTATTCCGCAGCCAAAGGTGGCGTGGTCAGCCTGACCCGCAGCCTGGCCATCGAGTTCGCGGCCAAGGGCATCACAGTCAACGCGGTTGCCCCAGGCATCGTCGACACGCCGCTGTTCCGAGGTTTCGACGAACAGGTGCAGGCGCGTTTGAAGGACACCGTGCCAGTCAAGCGCATCGGCACTGCCGACGATATCGCCCACGCCGTGGAGTTTCTGCTGGACCCTGCCAGCAGCTACGTCACCGGGCAAACCTTGTATGTCTGCGGCGGGCGCAGCCTGTCGTCGGCCAGTGTGTAGGAGGCAGCCATGAGCGTACACCTGAGCCTCTATGGCAGCCTCGCGCACATCGTCATCGACCGCCCCGAGGCACTCAACGCCCTGAGCCTGGACGCGCTGCGCGAATTGCGCGGGCATTTGTGCGAGGTGCGTGACCGGCAGGAAATCCGCGCAGTGGTCCTCACCGGTGGCGGCGAGCGGGCGTTCTGTGTCGGCGCCGACCTCAAGCGTACCCGCGAGTCGTCCAGCAGCTACGCCCAGGCGCTGTTCCAGGCGCGCGAGCCGTCGGCTGATGCGGGTTTGTACATTCGCCTGATGGACCTCAGCGACCTGGAGCTGCGCAAGCCCTTGATCGCTGCCATCAATGGCCACTGCCTGGGCGGCGGCCTGGAGCTGGCGCTGCAATGCAGCCTGCGTATCGCCTCGGCCAACGCCACCTTTGGTCTGCCCGAGGCGGTGGTGGGGTCGATCCCGGCAGTGTCTGGTTTGCACCGCCTGCTCAAGGCCGTGCCGGGTGCCCATGCCATGCAGATGGCCCTGACCGGCCAGCGCATCGACGCCAACCAGGCGGCGCAGATCGGCCTGGTGTCTGAGGTGCTGGCCACCCAGGGCCAGTTGGCCGACCGCGCCTTCGAACTGGGCGAGCGCATCGCCTCGGCAGCGCCCCTGGCGGTGCAGGCGTTGATGGCCCTGTCGACCCAGACCGCGCACTTGTCCGATGCCGATGCCCAGCGCCTCACCGAGCTGTACTGGGGCGTATTGCGTGACACCGATGACCGTCGCGAAGGCCGCGCTGCCTTCGCCGAAAAACGCCCTCCTGAATACCGGGGGCAGTAATGGTCGCTAGACGAAAAGGAGGGTCTCGCCATGTTGCGTGACGCACTCAAGGGCCTGACGGTGCTGGATTTCACCCAGATCGCCGCCGGCCCCACTTGCAGCATGCTGCTGGCCGACATGGGCGCCCGGGTAATCAAGGTCGAACCGCCCAGTGGCGACCTCGGCCGCCTGCTCGGCCCGGCCTGGGTCGGCAACGACAGCGCTCTGTACCACGGCTTCAATCGCGGCAAGCAGGGCTTGTGCCTGGACCTCAAGCAGCCCGAGGCGGTGGCGGTGGTCGAGCGTCTGGTGCTCGAGGCCGACATACTGATCGAAAGCATGCGCCCCGGGGTGATGGAGCGCCTGGGGCTTGGCCACGCGCGCCTGGCTGAGCTGAATCCGGCGCTGGTTTACTGCTCGATTTCCGCCTATGGCCAGCAAGGCCCCTATGCGCAGCGCGCGGGTGTGGATGGGATCCTGCAAGCCGACTCCGGGCTGATGAGCCTGATCGGCCTGCCGGATGCGCCACCCTGCAAGGTGCAGGCGCCGGTGGTGGATGTGGTGACCGGCTACATGGCGTGTATGTCGATCCTGGCCAAGTTGCGCGCGCGCCAGCAGGACGGGCAGGGCGGGCACCTGGACGTCAGCCTGATGAACTCGGCGCTGGCCTTGCAGCAGTCGTCGATCAACAGCTTTCTGCACGACGGCCAGCGGCCGGTGCCGATCGGCAGCGCTGCACCCTATGCGGCGCCGAACGAGGCGTTCAGGACCGCAGACGGCTGGATCATGGTCGCCGCCTACAACGGCAACCGCTGGCAGCAGCTGTGTGCGGTGCTAGGCCAGGCCCAATGGGTGAACGACCCGCGTTTCGCCACCTCGGCCTTGCGCGTGGAGCACCGGGCGGCCATGCAGGCGGCGCTCAATGGCGTGTTCGGCCAGCAGCCGACGGCGCACTGGCTGGAGCGCTTGCAGGCGGCGGATATCCTCTGTGCCAATGTGGCTAACTACGATGACCTGCTGGAGCATCCGCAGTTGGCTGCCAATGGCCTGCTGGCGACGGTCGAGCACCCTCGGCATGGGCGTTTGCGTTCCGTGGGCTTCCCGGTGAACAGTGCCGAGGCGGCTTGCGAGCCTTACTTGCCCGCGCCGGATTTGGGCGAGCATACCCGCAGCGTGCTGCGTTCGTTCGAGTTCAGCGAAGCGCGTATCGATGCGTTGCTGGCCAGCGGCGCGGCGCGTTGACGAGAGCGACGCGGTCCCTGTAGGAGCGGGCTTGCCCGCGAAGCATACACCGCGGTGTGTGGCCGGGGCCTAGCCCCGGTTCGCGGGCAAGCCCGCTCCTACAGGGGCTGCGTCGTTGGGCGGTTCAATTGCCGCTACGGGTCTGGCGCGCCTGTTCCAGCAGCCACAGACGAAAGGTGGTCATGTCCTCGGCTTCCGGGCGGTGCCGTGGCGTCAGCAGGTAATAGGTGTAGGCGCCCATGTCCACCGCCTGCTCGAAGGGCCGCACCAGCTTGCCTTCTTTCAATTCCCGCTCCACCAGGAACAGCTGCGCCATGGCGATGCCCTGTCCGCCCACGGCGGCGGCATAGGCCATGGACGAGCTCTGGTAGCTCATCCCCGCACGCGCATCGACCTGCCCCATCACCCCCATCGCCCGCAGCCAGTGCGCCCAGTCATCGGGGCGTGCCAGTGAATGCAGCATGGTGTAGCTGGCCACGTCCCTTGGCCCATGCAGGCCGGGCGGCTGTTCCAGCAAGGCCGGGCTGCACACCGGCGCCAGCTGGTTCTCGCTGAGCACGTAGCAGTGGCAGTTCGGCCAGTCGCCGGCGCCCAGGCGAATGGCGGCGTCCAGGTCTTCGCGCTGGAAATCCACAGGCTCCAGGGAGGCGGTCAGCAGCACTTCGATCTTCGGGTGCTCCTGGTGGAAGCTGGCCAGGCGCGGGATCAGCCACTGCATGGCGAAGGTGGTATAGGCGCGCACCTTGATCTGCCGTCGGGCCGGTGGGCGCTTGAGGGCGCGGGTGGCGCTGCGCAGTTCCTCGATCAGCCGGGCGACCGCTTCGAAGTACTGCTGGCCGGCGGGGGTCAGGGTGATCTGCCGGTGGCCGCGCACGAACAGCGGTTGCTCGATGAATTCCTCGAGGCCGCGGATCTGCCGAGAGACTGCGCCGGGGGTCACGTTCAGCTCGTCGGCGGCAACCGTGATGCTCAGGTGCCGTGCGACGGCCTCGAAGGCGCGGATCGCATTGAGGGGCGGTAGTCTGTCCTTCATGGGGGCTTCTTGTAGTGGTTGTACAGCGCCATTCTAGCAACGCACGATGCCCCGCGAGAGCGGGGCATGCAAGGTGCAGCGGGACAGCCTCAGAGGCGGATGATGATCGACTTGAGCTGGGTGTAGTGCGACAGCGCGTCCAGGCCCTGTTCGCGGCCATAACCGCTTTGCTTGAAGCCACCGCAGGGCGTCTGCACGAAGCCGCCGCTGTATTCGTTGACCACGATGCGCCCTGCCTCCAAGCCCGCGGCCATGCGGTGCACGCGGCCGATGTCGCGGCTCCAGATACCCGCGCCCAGGCCGAATTCGCTGTCGTTGGCGATGTGCAGGGCGTCGGCTTCGTCCTTGAACGGGATCACGCAGACGATCGGCCCGAACACCTCTTCCTTGGCCAGCGTCATGTCGTTGCGCACGCCCGTGTAAACCGTCGGCTCGATGTACCAGCCGCTGCCCAGGGCCGCGCCACTGGCGACCTTGCCGCCGATGGCCGGGGTCAGGCCATCGCGCTCGGCCACGCCGAAGTAGCTCTGGATCTTCTCGAACTGCGCCTGGGTGGTGATCGGCCCGGAGGTCGCGTTGAAGTGCGGCCCGATGTCCAGCGCCGCCACTTCTGCGATGAGCTTCTCGACGAAGCGGTCATGGATGTTTTCCTGCACCAGCAGGCGCGTGCCGGCGGCGCACCATTGCCCGCTGTTCCAGGTGAAGGCACGGGTGGCACCTTTGGCGGCGGCATCCAGGTCGGCATCGTCGAACACGATGTTGGCGGACTTGCCGCCCAGCTCCAGGGTCAGTGGCAGGATGCGTTCGGCGGCGATCTTGCCCAGCTCCTGGCCGGCAGTCAGGCCGCCGGTGAAGGAGATCTTGCGCATGGCCGGGTGACGCGCCATCACCGGGCCGATCACGCTGCCCTTGCCGACTACCACGTTGAACACGCCCGGCGGCAGGCCGGCTTCCTCGACGGCAATGCGCGCCAGTTCCACCAGCGAGGCGGAGGTGTGCTCAGAAGGTTTGGCCACCACGCTGTTGCCGGTCGCCAGGGCCGGCGCGATGGCGCGCACCGCCTGGTGCAGCGGTGCGTTCCAGGGCAGGATCGCGCCAATCACGCCGAACGGGTCGCGGCGGGTGTAGATGTGGTAGTCCGGGCCCTGGTTGATGACTTCACCGTCCATGGCATTGACCAGCCCGGCGTAGTACTCGAAGTATTGTGCAGTCAGGTCCATCAAGCCGGCCATCTCAACGCCTGGCTTGCCGGTGTCGGCACTTTCCAGGGCGCCCAGGCGGTCTTCACTGCGCCGAATGATGCGGGCCAGCTCCAGCAGGATGCGGCCGCGCTCGCTGGGGCGCAGGTTGCGCCAGGCCGCTTGCGCGCGGTCGGCGTCTTCGATGGCCAGGGCCACGTCGGCGGCTGGGCTGTTGGCCACCTCGGCCATCTTCTCGCCGGTGCGCGGATCGAGCTTGTCATTGTAGCGACCATCGCTCGGAGGCAGCGCGCGACCGCCTATGTAACTGTTGACCTTGAACATCGTCGGGTGTCCTCGTTCGGGTAGCGGGCGCCTGGACAGACGCCTCTTGTTAACGATCCTGGGATCATGCTCCGCAGGTTGCTGCCAGGCGCGGTGGGCTTCAACGGAAAATTGCGCGTACGTGACTTGAGAAAAACTAAAGGGAAGCGCTTGCCTCGCTTGCGCCTGGCTCAAGCGAACCCTTCGCAAAACTCGCTTCACCGCCGCCACGGCGGCTGCCATCGTTCAGCTCATCACAACAAGAACAGCAGCCCTCGGGAGCCATGCCATGTCTCATGAAAGCGGTGCCTTGCACCATCCCCTGCCTGAAACCGGCGCTCACGCCGAGCCTGCCAATGCCGGGCGCAAGCTCGACAGCCGCGAACGCAAGGCCATCGTCGCCGCCACCCTCGGCACCATCGTCGAGTACACCGACTGGGTGATCTACGCGACCTTCTCATCCATTCTGGCCAAGCAGTTCTTCCCCGCTGGCAACAGCCTGACTGCCTTGCTCTCGGTGCTGGCGGTGTTTGCCGTGGGCTTCTTGATGCGGCCGATCGGCGGCGCGGTGCTTGGCGTGTTCGCCGACCGCCATGGCCGCAAGAAAGGCCTGACCTTGTCGATCCTGCTGATGTCGCTGGCGTCCCTGGTGATCGGCCTGTGCCCCAATTATGAAAGCATCGGCATCGCGGCGCCGATCATCCTGGTGCTGGCGCGCCTGACCCAGGGCTTTTCCGCCGGCGGCGAGTACGGTTCGGCGTCGGCCTTCCTGATCGAGTCGGCGGCGCCCAACCGCCGTGCCTTTGCAGGTTCCTGGCAGTGGTTCGCGATCAATGCCGGCACCTTGGTTTCGTTCCTGCTGGGGGTGATGCTGGCCTCTATCGGCAGTGACACGGCCCTGGAAACCTGGGGCTGGCGCGTGGCCTTCGTGATTGCCGCGCTGCTGGGTCTGGTGACCCTGTGGATTCGCCTGTCGGTGAAGGAAACCGAGGTGTTCAAGGCCAAGGTGGTGAAGAAAGCTGCCGAGAAGCGCCCGATCCGCGAGCTGTTCACCCGTCACCGTCGCGATGTGCTGCGGGTGATCGGCGTGGCCATGGCAGGCAACCTGCTCAACTATGTATGGATGGTCAGCTACCCGGCCCAGGTGCACCTGCTGACCGGCATGTCCATCCGCGACACCTTGGTGGCGGGCGCCATCGCGGTCTCGGTGTCGCTGCTGCTGATGCCGTTGATGGGCATGCTCGCCGACCGCATTGGCCGCAGGCCGCTGCTGATTGGCTTCGCGGTGTGCGCAATGGCCTGGGCCTGGCCCAGCTTCGGGCTGCTGTACACCGGGATCAGCATGCTCGAAGTGACGCTGTTGCAGACCGTGTCCATGGTGATTCTGACCGGGTTCGGCGCCGCGTCGGCGGTGACCATGGCCGAGCAGTTCCCCACCGAGGTGCGGGTGACCGGTATCGCGCTGCCCTACGCACTGTCGGTGACGCTGTTCGGCGGTACTTCGCCGTACATCATGACGGCGATGGCGGGTTGGGGGTATGGCCACCTGTTCTGGCTGTACCTGGTGGCGGTGTGCCTGGTGAGTTGCATCACCTATATGCGCATGCCAGAGATGAAAGGCCAGCCGCTGCGCTGAACAGGCAGGGCGTGACGAACGAAGGCAGCCCCTGAGGGCTGCCTTTTTCGTTAGGCGATGCTGCGCAGGCGGGTGACATCCTTCAGCGGCGAGGCGCCGAATTGGCGGCTGTACTCGCGGCTGAACTGCGAGGGGCTCTCGTAGCCGACCTCGAAGGCGGCGCTGCCGACGTCCAGGTGTTCGGCAAGCATCAATCGGCGGGCTTCCTGCAGACGCAGCTGTTTCTGGTACTGCAAGGGGCTCATGGCGGTCATCGCCTTGAAGCGATGGTGCAGGGTGGAAACGCCGAGGTTGACCCGCTGGGCCAGCTCCTCCATGCGCAGCGATTCCTTGAAATTGTAATTGAGCCACTCGATGGCACGGGTGACCCGGTGTGCGTGGCTGTCCACCACGGCAATTTCGTAGAGGCGCTGGCCTTGCTGGCCGCGCAGCAGGCGGTAATAGATTTCGCGCAGTGCCATGGGCGCGAGCACGTCGATGCTGGCGGGGTCGTCCAGCAGGCGCACCAGGCGCAGGAGGGCGTCGAGCAAGCCGGTATCGGTGCGCTCGACGAACAGGCCGCGGCCAGGGACCTCGGCAGGAACGCCGATAGGCGCCTTGTCGGCGATCAGCTGGGTGATCTGTGCCGGGTCGATGTCCAGCCGTGCACACAGGTAAGGCTGGTCGGGGGTGGCCTCGATGACCCTGCCGGAGATGGGCAAGGTGACCGACACCACCAGGTAGTGCAGGGCGTCGTAGGTGTAGCTTTCGCCACGCAGGCTCACTTCCTTGCGGCCTTGTGCGAGGACGCACAGGGCGGGCTTGTGTATCTGCTGCAAGCTGTCGGTGGGGGTATCGGAGCGAATGAAGTTCAACGGCCCGATCGCGGTCTCGTGGATACCGAAGCCGGGGGAGAAGCGACGAATGAGGGACGCCAATTCGGCCTGGCGGTCGGCAAGGTCATCCGGCGGCGTTTGTGCATTGGAAAGAGGCATGGCGGCGGGCCCTGATACGTTGACCGATCCAGCTTAGTCCAAGGCGATTCGGGCGCGATAGAGGGGAGGGATTTTCTTGCAACATAATGTTTAAAAGCTGTTCGACCGCCCATTGAAAAGCCCGGCCTGTGCCGGGCTTTGGGAGCAGCAGGGTCTCAAGCGTTGCGCACGCGTTCGGCCAGGCGGTCGGCACCACCCTCGGCGACGCGCTGGCCGGCTGGGGTGCGTTCGAAGCCGCCCTCGGCGACGCGCTGGCCCATGGAGGTACGATCAGAGCCACCTTCGGTCAGGATACGTTCCTGGGCGACTTCGTTGTCTGCCGAGGTGACTGGCAGTTGTTGATAGGCGGCGAAGCTGTTGGCACTGCTGGCAATCAGGGTAGCGGCAACGATCAGCGAAGAAAGGCTTTTCATGGCGATGACTCCAAATGTGTCCAGTAGGGGGCAGTGAGGGGTGTCCGTCTCTGCATGGGTTCAGATTACGGTCTGCCCCCGCTGGGCGTTATTCGATAAGTGCCGCCTTCTTGCCTGATTCTGTCGCCATGCAATGGCGGGTGTTTCGTCCATGGACAAGCATCGATGGGTTTTCCCGCGCGGTGCGCAGAAAGCCGATCAGCACCCGCAGCTTGGCGGGCACTCGGCGCCTGTCGGGGTAGTAGAGTTGCAGTGGCGCGAATGCCGGGCACCAGTCCTCCAGCAGCGATACCAGCTTGCCATCGTCGACCCAGGAGGGCGTTTCGGCACTGGTGACATAGGCGATTCCCAAGCCATCCCTTGCCGCACTCACCAGAATCTGCGAGTCGTTGAGTACCAGGCGCCCCTTGACGTTCAGGTCGTGGCGCTCATCGGCGCGGGCGAACGACCAGCGCTCGATCTGCCCGCTGCTTTCGTGGCGCAGGGTCAGGCAGTCATGGGTCAACAGTTCGCGAGGGTGCTGTGGGGCTGCGTGCCGTGCCAGGTACTCGGGAGAGGCAATGACCTGGGCTTTGAGCGCAGGCCCCACGGCGAGCGCGACCATGTCCTTTTCCACGGCGTCACCGAAGCGAATGCCGGCGTCGCAACCCTGGCTGACGATGTCCACCAAGCCATTCTCGACACGGATCTCCAGGTTGATCTGCGGGTACGCCCGCATGAATCGCCGCAGGATTGGCTGCAACACGAGCCGGTAGCCGGCCCGCGGCACGCTCAGGCGCAGCAGGCCGGTCGGCAGTTCGGCCTCGCGGCCAAGCTCCTCCGAGGCGCTGGTCAGTTGTGCCAGTGCCGGTTGTACCCGGGCCAGGAAGCGCTGGCCGATCTCGGTGAGGCTGACGCTGCGGGTGGTGCGGTTGAACAGCACCATGCCCAGGCGCTGTTCGAGGTTGCGAATGCTTTGGCTGACGGCTGAGGGCGAGACGCCGAGCCGGATGGCGGCGGTGGAGAATCCTTTTTCCTCGGCGACGGCAATGAACGTGATCAATCCATCGAGGTGGTCTTGTCGCATGAGGGAATCTCCAGCCGTGACGGAGGGAAAGGTTTTATTTCACACCCAAATCTACGGGCCGCGCGGTAAGAAAATGTTACCTCAATTTGCAAGGTTATCAGCGAGTCCGGGTACTGCAAAAACATGGCTTATTAGTGAATATATTTCATTTAACTATCCAATATTCATTGGATTATCACAGCAGTCTCAGCGCTTTACAGTGGCTTGCATTCACCACTGGAGGTTGCCATGTACCGGATCGTTCGCTTCGCGTTCAATGCCCCTCGGCAGCTCGATGGCCTGGGTGTGCTCGCCGGCATCGTCACGCGCAGGGCAGGGCAATGAACGCCGCCTCGCGCCCTTACGCCTATCGCCTGGTGCTGCGTTTCGTCGCGGGCATGTGGTTGCGTCGGCGTGGGTACTTTGCCTTGGGCAGCGTGCTGACCCTGGCGGCCACCGGCTTCGATTTGCTGCTGCCGTGGGCGTCGGCACGCCTGATCGAGAACGTGGCGCAAGGCGCCGAGGGCCATTCCCCCTGGCAGGACTGGTTGCTGTTGCTCGGCGCCTTCGCGGGGTTCGCCATCAGCCGCAACCTGGCTCACCGCCTGTGGATCCCACTCGCGTCCAGCAACATGCAGGCGGTGCTGCTGCACAGCTATGAGCATGTGTTGTCGGCATCGCCTCACTGGCATGCCGTGCAATCGTCCGGTGAGACGTTGCGCCGGCTGCGGCGTTCGATGTCGGGCTACGACAAGGTCACCGATGCCGTCACGGTGCACCTGGGGCCCGCGCTGATGGTGTTGCTGGGGCTGGTGGTAATGATCGCCTGGCGCGAACCGCTGGCAGGTGCCTTCGCCTTGTTGGTGGCGGTGGCCTTCATCGCCAGTAATCTGCTGCTGGGTATGCAGTGGATACGCCCGGCGCACCTCAACGCCAACTTCAACGATGGGCAATTGAGCGGCCTGGCTGCCGATGTGCTGGCTGCGGCCAGTACCGTCAAGAGTTTCAGGGCCGAGGCGCGCGAACGCATGCAGATGGAGGCAGCCGCCCGGCAATGGGGGCGTGCCTCGTCGAAGGCCTGGCGTCGCGTGGTGGACTTGGGGTTGATACAGAACCTGCTGCTGCTGTTGCTGTTGGCCGGATTGAGCGGTGTGGCCTTGCTGGCTTGGTCGAAAGGGGCGACGGGCCCGGGCGATGTGGCGTTCGCGGTGACCTCGTTCTTGCTGATGGCAGGTTACCTGCGAGGTTTTGGCGAGCAACTGCGCACGGCGCAATCGGGGTTGGAAGATGCCGCTGATGCGCTGTTCCTGGCGCAGCTGCCCCGGGAAGAGCCTGGCGCTGGCGCGCGCTTGCAAACCTTTACCGCGCAACAGGGCGAGCTAGTGTTTGAGCGGGTCGGCTTTGCCTACCCTGGTGCCGACATCGCTGTTCTTGACGAGGTGAGCCTGCACGTGCGGCCAGGTGAAACGGTGGTCATCACGGGGGCCAGCGGTTCGGGTAAATCCACGCTCGGCAAGTTGCTGCAGCGCTTCTACGCGCCTGTTCAGGGGCGGGTCTTGCTCGATGGCTACGACATTGCGACGTTGCCGCTCGATAGCTTGCGCCGCAGCGTGTCCGTGGTGGGGCAGGAGGCTGCGCTGCTCAGCCGTTCCATTCGCGACAACATCAGCTACTCACGCCCCTCGGCCAGCCTGGATGAGGTGATCGCGGCAGCCACGGCGGCCTGTGCGCATGAGTTCATCATGGCACTGCCGCAGGGGTACGACACCCATGTGGGCAGTTTCGGCGCATTGTTGTCGGGTGGGCAGCGCCAGCGTATCGCCCTGGCCCGGGCGTTGCTGGCGGATGCCGCGGTGCTGGTGCTGGACGAAGCCACGTCGGCGCTGGATACCTGCACCGAGGCCCGTGTCTTGGCCAATATCGTTGCCTTTCGGCCGCAGCAGACACGGCTGGTGATCGCCCACCGCCCGGCGGTCATTCGGGCGGCGGACAGGGTGTTGTGGTTGGAGCAGGGCGGCGTGCAGGAAACGCTGGCTGAGAGCGTGGCCTGAGCGGGCGCTCGCTCAATCGGCCAGCCGACGCATTTGCACGTCGCTTGGGTCGACTTGCAGTTCGCGGGCCAGGGCTTTCTCCAGGCGGCGCATGTGGCGCGCGAGCGCTTGTCGATAGCGTTTGCGCTGCGACACTGGCAGGTCGCTTCGCTCCAACGCTTCGCAGGCCAGCATCAGAGGCCTGGCCTCCAGGATGCGCGCCACGCTGAGGATCTTGTGCGCCTGTGCGGCCAAGGCGTCGGCCTGGGTCTGTGGGTCCAGTGCCATCAAGTCCTGCAGGTCTTGCTGCAGGCTCTGGTGCAGTGTGCACAGCATTCGCTGGCGATCCTTCGGGTCGTTGCCAACGATGGCATCCAGGCCCTGCAAATGGAACAAGTGGGTCGACGATTGCGGATGAACGCTGGGCACCACACGTGCCAGGCGCTGGCCAAGGGTGTGCAGGCTGATGGGCTTGAGCAGGCAATCGTCCATGCCGGCATCCAGGCAGCGCTGCAACACTTCCGGTTGGGCGTTGGCCGTGTAGCCCAGGATGGTGCAACGCGGCCTGCCCAATCGGCGTTCCTCGCCGCGCACCGTTTCGGCCAGCTGGTAGCCGTTCATGCGCGGCATGTTGCAGTCCAGAATCAGTACATCGAAGGTGCCTTCTTGCCACTTGCTCAGGCCTTCCTGGCCATCGCGAGCCTTGTCATGGGCCAGCCCGAGGTAGCTCAGTTGCTGGGTCATGAGCAGCAGGTTGGCGGGGTGGTCGTCGATGACCAGAACATTCAGGCGCAGGTCCGGCACCTCGATTTCCTCGGCCTTCATGTCGACGGGCGAGGTGACGCTCACGTATTGCAGAGGCATCGTCAGGCTCACCTGGGTTCCCACACCCTGGAGGCTCTTGAGCTGCAACTGGCCGCCCATCATTTCGCACAGGGTGCGGCTGATGGCCAGACCCAGGCCTGTGCCGGCACGCGCGCCTTCGCTGTGCGGGTTGGCCTGGGCGAAAGGGGTGAACAGCCGCTGCAAGTCGTCGTCGTGAATACCGATGCCGCTGTCGCGTACCTCCAGGTCCAAGCTTGGCAGGCTGTTCGGGCCGCAGGGCAGGACCCTGGCACTGATACGTACCTGGCCGTGTTCGGTGAACTTGATGGCATTGCTCAGCAAGTTGGACAGCACCTGCTTGAAGCGCAGGGGGTCGAGCATGGCCTGGCAATGTGCCGACGGTTCGATATCGACCTCCAGCGCCAGGCCCTTTTCCCGGGCCTGGCCATCGAACACCCGGCGCACGGCCTCGACCAGGCTGGCGATGTCGACCGGCTCGGGGACCAGCGACAGGTGGCCGGATTCGATCCTGACGATATCGAGGATATCGCCGATCAAGCCAAGCAGGTCCTTCGCCGAGTGGTAGGCGACGTCGATGGCTGCGCGATCCAGCTGCCCGCGATCGGCATGCCGCAGGGCGAGCTCCAGCATACCGATCACCGCGTTCATGGGCGTGCGGATTTCATGGCTGATGGTCGCCAGGAAGGTGCTCTTGGCGCGGTTGGCATCGTCCGCCTGCTGCTTGGCTGCGCGCAGGTCCTGGATCAGCACGCGTCGCTCGCTGATGTCGATCCAGCCACCGATGATGCCCTGCACCTCACCGAGGGAATCGCGATAGGGCAGGATCCAGTGGTAGATGGTCAGTTCGCGGTCTTTAAGGCGCAGCGGGCGGTCGACGATCAAGGGCGTACCTGCGGCCATGACCTGCAGGTAGTCGGTGTGAACCTGGCGGGTGTAGTCACAGTTGCCCAGCAGGCTCTCTTGCAGGCGCTTGCCCATGACCTCTTCGGCGCTTGCCTCTACGGCTTCCAGGTAACTGTCGTTGCAGCTTTGCAGGCGTCCGTCGCGATCTCGCACGTACATCGGGTGGGGGGTGCCATTGAGCAAGGCGCGCATGAACTCGAGCTGGTCGTTCAGGGCGCGCTCGGCGCGCTGGCGTTGGCGAATCTGACGACGCAGGTAGGCGTTCCAGACCATCACCAACGCCAGCAGCAAGGCAATGCCCAGTACCACGTGTACCACCAGGCGTTGGTAGTCGCGCCACTGGCTGCCGTCGTGCAGGGTGTAGCCCCGCCAGCGATTGTTGATGGCGCCTAGCTCCTCCGGCGAAATGCTCAGCAGTGCCTTGTCGAGAATCGACGCCAGTTCCGGTGATTGCCGGCTGCTGGCGATGGAGAATGCGGCAGGTTCGGCTCCGACGGTACTGCGGATTTGTAGGTCATCGTTGGCGGCCAGGGCATGGTTGGCATCGATCAAGGTGGTGATCGCCGCGTCGACCGCTCCGCTTTTCAGCAGGGCGATCGAATAGAAGGTGCTATCGGTTTCCACCCGCCATACCAAGGGGTGGGCGCGGCTCAGCTCCTTGACGATGCCGCTGTTGCGGGTGACGGCTACCCGGCGACCCTCCAATGCCTGAAGGGAGGAAAATGGCGTGTTGGCGCTGCGCGTCATCAAGACATAGGGGCTTTCCAGGTAGGGGTGGCTGCTGTTGAGGCCCGCTTCGAGATAGTCGTCGCTCGGGAGCGCTGCGATCAGGTCGGCGCGACCGTCCTTGACCTGCTCGAGCATGTCTTCGGTGCCGCTGGCGCGATGGATTTCGAAGACCAGGCCGGTGCGCAGGCGGATCAGTTCCAGCAGGTCGGCGGTGACACCACGGAAGTGACCGGCACTGTCGAAGAATGACAAGGGGGCCGCGGTGTCGCTGACGGCCACGCGCATCGTGGGGTTTTTCCTCAGCCACTGTTCTTCCTCGCGGGTCAGCTGCAGCTTGCTGTCGCCCAATAGCACATCACCACCGGCGCTCCAGCGTTTGAAGATATTGGTGTCGACGCCGCTTGGCTGGCTTTGCAGCACACTGTTGACCAGCTCCAGCAATGCAGTGTCCTGGCGGCGCAGGGCGAAACTGAAGCCGACCGCTTCCTGCTTGCCGAAGTTGGCCATGCGCAAGCGCGGAAGGTGGCTGCGGTTGAGTTGGAAATGCGTGGAAATGGTATCGCCGATGAACACGTCGGCCTGGCCAAAGGCTACGGCATTGAGCGCCAGGCTGGTGGAGTCGAACCTGAGCAGGTCGGCCTGGGGATAGCTGGCAAGCACGTCGTCAGCCGGCAGGTAGTGGTACAGCATGCTCAGGCGCAACCCTGCAAGGCCGTGGTCCAGGGAGCGGTTTTCGTCTTCGCGGGTGACCAGCACCGAACGGTCGACCGCATAGGGTTGCGACAGCAGCAGGTCTGCGACAGCGGCCTCGTAGCCATTGGCACTGCCCAGCAGGTCGATGTGCCCGGCCTTGAGCGCCTCGACGGCAGACTGGCGGTTGGCAAAACGCAGCACTTGGACCGGTAGCCCCAAGGCTTTGCCGAGCACGTTGGCGTATTCGGCTGTAAGCCCTTGGTACTCATGGCCGCTGGTGATGTCGAAGGGTGGATTGTCCGGTGCCGAGGTACCCAGGGTCAGTTGCTGCCTGCCCTGTAGCCATTGTTGGTGGCTGGGCGTCAGCTCGACCCTGTTCACTGTCGCGCTCGAGCGGGGCAGCAGGTTGTAGGGCTTGGCAACGGGAGGCATTGCTTGTTCGCCGTATGCCGTCAGGGTGATGAGTGAGCATAGCAGGGCAGGGATGTACCCTTTCATGGCCTTTCTCATACCAATGTGTTGCGCTTGGCCACTTCGATCAGGTCCACGAGGCTGGCGGCACGCAATTTTTGCATCAGGCGCTTTTTATAGGTACTGACGGTCTTGTTGCTGAGGAACATACCTTCGGCGATGTCCTTGTTACTGCGACCTTGTGCAAAAAGTTGCAAGACCATCAGCTCTCTGTCGTTTACTTGTCGGAAAAGATCCAGGTCTTGTGTTGAAACTTCTTGGGACGGTTGGATCGCCTGGCTAGGAAAATAGTTGTATCCCGAAAGGACTGCCTTGATGGCGCTGAGCAGCTCACTCAAGTCCTCCTGCTTGCATACATAGCCCGAAGCACCAGAGTGCATGCAGCGAATGGCGAAGATAGCCGGTGATTGTGCAGTCAGTACCAACACTTTAATTGGCAGTGACATGGATTGAAAGCGCGACAGCACTTCCAGGCCGTCCAGTTTGGGAATGCTGATATCCAGGATTACCAGGTCTGGACGGGTCTCTCGAACCATCTGCATGGCGTCGACGCCGTTGTCTGATTCACCGACGATCTTGTAGTTCTGGTTTTCCAGCAGCATGCGAACTGCCAGACGAATAACGGGATGGTCATCGACGATAAATACGGATTGCATATAAAACTTCCCTGCGGTAGGAGGCGGTGGCAGGTGCACCTTATCTCAGATAAAAGTCCTCGGGCACGGAAGGTTGGAGTGTGAGTGCTATATGGGAAAATGCCTACACTGAAAGACTACAGTGGCTACAATTTATTTTGAGTGCGAAAAAAGTCAATTACAACTTGGTAACTCTTTATTGTTAATTTTTGTCGCATTGTTTATTTTTGATTTTTTTGTGTAGGAGGTTTCTTTCAGATTGGGCGGGCGGCGTAGATAACGGAATACCACGCCACCCTACAAGGTTCAGGTCGGGCTGGAGCGTCCAGTCATCTCGCTGGCCATTTCACTGGCGTAGCTGTCGGTCATGCCCGCGATGAAGTCGATCATTCGCAGGAATGCATTGTGCAGCGAGCCATGCGGGTCGGGGGCGTGGTTGCCGATCAGGTCCAGGACGCGCCGACTCTTGAATGAAGGCGTTCGTCCCCCGTGTTGTTCCAGCGCGGCGCCACAGAAAGCGTTGAGGAGGATTTCCAGAGTGGTGACCGACAACACCTCGGTCGAGCTGGGCTACCGTTACCTGCGCAGCAATGCCGCCACCGAGATCAGCAGCCACGGCGGGCCCAAGACCGGCA
>NZ_JBNNVR010000042.1:0-40876 GCF_050280645.1 Pseudomonas sp. NPDC089554 | reverse complement strand
AGTACCAGGTGCGCTTGCAGGTAGAACCCAAGATCGTCGCGGTAGCGCGCGATCGTGTCGAGGCCGATCCAGTGGATCAAGGCTCACTCGCACCGGCACCGTGCTCACCTACGACGACCGCAACTGGGAGCTGCGCTGGGCCCAGGAGCGCCCGCTGATCAACCTGTCGCGCGCGGTTGCGGTCGACATGGAAAGCGGCACCATCGCCGCGCAGGGTTATCGGCTGCGGGTGCCGTACGGCACCTTGCTGTGTGTTTCGGACAAGCCGCTGCACAGCGAGATCAAGCTGCCGGGTTCGGCCAACGCCTTCTACAACCGCGCCGTCAGCCAGCACCTGAAGATCGGCATCGCCGCCCTCGACCTGTTGCGCACCGAGCTCAACTCGTTGCACTCGCGTAAACTGCGCAGCTTCGATGAGCCGCCGTTCCGCTGAGGATCCATGCCCCTGCCACCCCGCTCCAAGCCGCGCCGCCCCTCGGCGCGGCCCACCGGCCCGCGTCGCCCGCCCAAGGCGCCGCCGGCCGAGCCGCGCCTGATCCTGTTCAACAAGCCTTTCGACGTACTGACCCAGTTCAGCGATGGCGAAGGCCGCGCGACCCTCAAGGACTTCATCGACATCCCGGGCATCTACCCGGCCGGGCGCCTGGACCGTGACAGCGAGGGCCTGCTGTTGCTGACCAACGATGGCCGCCTGCAAGCGCGCATCGCCGACCCCAAGCACAAGTTGCCCAAGACCTATTGGGTGCAGGTGGAAGGTGAGCCGAGCGAGGAGCAGTTGCGGCGTCTGCGTGAAGGGGTCGAGCTCAACGACGGGCCGACCTTGCCTGGCGAAGCGCGTTTGCTGGACGAACCCCAGCTATGGCCACGCAACCCGCCGGTGCGTTTTCGCAAGAGCGTGCCCACGGCCTGGCTGGAGCTGGTGATTCGCGAAGGGCGCAACCGCCAGGTGCGGCGCATGACGGCGGCGGTGGGGTTGCCGACCTTGCGCCTGGTGCGGGTGAGGATTGGCGACTGGGCGCTGGACGGGCTGGAGCAGGGGCGTTGGCGCGAGGTGCCGGCAAGGCTCTAGGTTTTTGGCCTCAGACCCCTTCCAGCATGCCCACCACGATGGTCTTGATGATGAAGGCCAGCACCCCGAGCCCCAGCACGAAGAACAGGATCAGCGTGCCGAACCGCCCGGCCTTGGATTTCTTCGCCAGGTCCCAGACGATGAAGCCCATGAAGCCGATCAGCACCGTGACCAGGATGATCATCATCCATTCTTCGAACTTTGCAGGATCCATCGGTGTGCTCCAGGCGGGTCAGCGCAGGTGGGTCAGGGGCATTTCGGTGCTGGCCAGCACCTGGTTGAGCACGAAGCTCGAGCGCACGCTGGTGACGCCTTCGATGCGGGTCAGGCTGCCCAGCAGCAGTTTCTGGTAGTGGTCCATGTCGGGTACCACCACTTTCAACTGGTAGTCCGCATCCATGCCGGTGACCAGGCTGCATTCCAGCACTTGTGGCAGGTTGCGAATGGCGGCCTCGAAGGTTTCGAAGCGCTCCGGGGTGTGGCGGTCCATGCCGATCAGCACGTAGGCGGTCAGGCTCAGGCCCAGCTTCTTGCGGTCGAGCAGCGCCACCTGGCGTGAAATGTAGCCGTCGTCTTCCAGCTGCTTGACCCGCCGCGAGCACGGGGAGGGCGAGAGGCCGATACGCTCGGCGAGCTCCTGGTTGGAAATGCGTGCATCGCGCTGCAATTCGGCGAGGATGCTCAGGTCGTAGCGGTCGAGCTTGCTCATCGGTAAAGCCTGTTCTGTTCTGATTGCGGCGAATTATCGATCCTGGGTGAAAAATTGCGCAAGTGCTATTTATCAGAGCAATCTTCGCAATCGCCTGCCGCGACCTGTGCGGTATCGTTATCACCAGAATTACTGCCCGGACATCAGTCCACCTTGAGGCGCCCCAGACGGGCACTCACGGCCAGCCATCCTACCGGATCCGCCTGGCCCCCGGGCGACACAGCGACCAGAAGACGCTGTGAGGTGAGCCGATGCCACAAGCGTCGAGCACGGACGACAATTCCCAAAGGGAGGCCAGAGGCCTCCCTTTTTTATGTCCGCTTTTTCATACGGATGCCTGTCGGCCACGTTAGACTGCGCAGTATTCCTACGCTGTTTTCTTCATCGAGAGGGTCACCATGAGGGCGCGCATCTGGCAGTTGGCAGGTGTTGGGTTGTTTGGGCTGGGCGCAAGCCTTGGCGCGTTGGCCCAAGGGCCTGGCGATGGGCACGGTGGTCATGGCGACCCGCAAGACCCCAATGCCAATGCAGCGGGCAACTCGCCCCTGAACAGCCGCCCCGAGGTATACCAGACCGAGCCGCCGCGCCAGGGCTACTACCAGGACATTCCCCGGCGCAACGGCGACAACCGCCACTGGCAGGCGGGTGGCCCCGGCCAGCGGCCCGGCGGTGACTGGCAAGGCCGTCCCGATGGGCATGGCAATGGTTGGGGGCCGGGCCCGCAATACCGCCCAGGGCATGCCATCGATCGCTTCCCCGACCGCTACTGGAAGGTGCCTTACCGTGGGCGCGACTACTTCTTCTCCAATGGCTACTGGTACCGCCCGCAAGGCCCAGGCTACGTGGTGGTGCGCCCACCCTACGGCGTGCGCGTGACCTACCTGCCGCCGTATGCGCGGGAAATCTGGATAAACAACGCCATGTACTTCCAGGTGACGGATACCTACTACCAGTACCAGGCCGGCAGCGGCGACTACGTGGTGGTCAACCCGCCCACTGCCGCCCCCGAGCCGATCGCCCAGCCACCCGGCAACGGCTATGACGTCATCGCCTACCCGGTAAGCGGGCAAGGCCCGGACCAGCAGGACGAGGACCGCTACCAGTGCCACCGCTGGGCGGTGAGCGAGTCGGGCTTCGACCCGGCCACGGCGACCTATGCGCCGCCGGCCAATGTGGCCAGCAATTACCGCAGGGCGCTGGGGGCTTGCCTGACGGGGCGGGGCTACAGCGTCAACTGACTACACCGGGTCGGCATGCACCAGCACATCCGCCCGCGGATACCGCGCGCGGATCGCCTCCGACGCCGCCACGCACAGCCCATGGGCCTTGTGCAGCGGCAACTCCCCCGGCAGCTCCAGGTGCACCTGGACGAACCACTGGCCGCCCGACACCCGCGTGCGCAAGTCATGGGCGCCCTGCACCCCAGGAATCGCCAACACCAGTTCGAGCATGCGCTCGCCGATGTCGGCAGGCAGCTCCTGGTCCATCAGGATGGCTGTACTCTCCCGGGCGATCTGCAACGCGCTCCAGAGGATGTACAGGGCAATTCCCAGGCCGAACAGCGCATCGAGTTGCGGCCAGCCGAAGCGCGCCAGCACCAGGGCCAGCAGGATGCTGCCATTGAGCAGCAGGTCGGAGCGGTAGTGCAGCGAGTCGGCGCGTACCGCCGTGGAGCCGGTGATGCGGATCACCTTGCGCTGGAACGCCAGCAAGGCCAGGGTCAGCGCCAGTGACAGCAGCATCACGACGATACCGATGGCGGTGTCGCCCAAGGGTTGCGGGTTTTGCAGGCGCTCGAAAGCCTGCACGCCGATCAGCACCGCGCTCACCCCGATGAACAGCGCCTGGGCCATGCCGGCCAGGGCTTCGGCCTTGCCGTGGCCGAAACGGTGGTCGTCATCGGCCGGGCGCAAGGCATAGTGCACGGCGAGCAGGTTGAGCAGCGAGGCCACGGCATCCAGTGCCGAGTCGGTGAGCCCGGCCAGCAGGCTGACCGAGCCGCTCAGCCACCAGGCCAGTGCCTTGCTCAGCACCAGCAGGCTGGCGACCGCCAGCGAGGCGCGGGTGGCCAGGCGCAGCAGGCGTTGATGTTCGGCCGGGGGCGTCATGCGCGGGGCAGTGTCCTTGTGGCGATCAGGCAGCCGGTACCAGGCCGTAGGCGGCCAGTTGCTCGACGCTGCCGCGGTGCTGGATGAGTCGAGGGTCGTTCAGCGGCAGGCGCTGGCCCAGTTCGCTTTCGAGAATAGCCTGCAAGCGCAGGTTGTCGACCGTGCCGTCGGCCTTGATGGCGGGCTTGAGCAGCGCCGGGTCGACGTGCGAGGTGAGGCCGCCAGGGTAGTAGATGGCGCCCGTGGCGAAGTCGACGCCGAAGGCGATCAGGCCGGGGATGACATAGAACAGCAGGCCGACGGCGTCGAGTGCGACGATCACTGGGTCCAGCTTGCCTTCGATCTGGCCGCGCCGGTCGGGGTAGAAGATAGAGCCGCAGGCCGTCAGTTGGGTCAGCAGGGTGGCAACGAGGGCGCCACCGATGACGCGGGAAGGGATGCGCATGTGAATCTCCGGAAGGTTGCGACAGAGGGAAGGCAAAACGCCTGCACCTGAATTTCAGACCATGATAAGGCAGGCTCGGTTCGCCGTTATACTCGGTCGATTGTTCGAGGACCACCATGATTCAATTACCAATCGATGCCGTGTTGCCAGCGCTGCGCCAAGCCCTGGGCGAGCGCCACGAAACTGTGCTCGAGGCGCCACCGGGCGCCGGCAAGACCACCCGGGTACCCCTCGCGTTGCTCGATGAGCCCTGGCTCCAGGGCCAGACCATCCTCATGCTCGAGCCTCGTCGCCTGGCTGCCCGGGCTGCCGCGCAGCGCATGGCGAGCGAGCTGGGCGAAAAGCTCGGCGAGACCGTTGGCTACCGTATTCGCCTGGACAGCAAGGTCGGCCCGAAGACGCGAATCGAGGTGGTGACCGAAGGGATCCTCACGCGCCGCCTGCAGAGCGACCCCGCGCTCGAAGGGGTGGGGCTGGTGATCTTCGACGAGTTCCACTTGCGCAACCTCGACGCCGACCTTGCGTTGGCACTCACGCTCAATGGCCGGGCGCTGTTTCGAGACGACGCGCCGTTGAAGGTGTTGCTGATGTCCGCGACGCTGGAAGGCGAAAGGCTATCGCGTCTGTTGGACGATGCCCCGATCGTCACCAGCGAAGGGCGGATGTTTCCTGTCACGACCGTGTGGGGCAAGCCACATCAGCCAGGTGACTACATCGAGCCGCGTGTCATCGGCGCGTGCCTCGAGGCACTTGCCGAGCAGACCGGCAGCCTGCTGGTTTTCCTGCCAGGCCAGGCAGAAATCCGCCGCGTCCTGGCAGGGCTTGAAGAGGGCCTCGCTGCCTCCCCATCGTTGCAGCGCGACACGCTGCTCTGCCCGCTGCACGGTGAGCTGGACCTGAACCAGCAGCGGGCAGCGATCGACCCCGCACCGCCAGGAAAGCGCAAAGTGGTGCTGGCCACCAACATCGCCGAGACCAGTGTCACCATCGACGGGGTGCGAGTCGTGATCGACGCGGGCCTTGAGCGTGTTCCGCGCTTCGACCCCCGCAGCGGGATGACCCGGCTGGATACCCAGCGCATATCCAAGGCCAGCGCAACCCAGCGGGCCGGCCGGGCGGGGCGACTCGAGCCGGGTGTGTGCTATCGCTTGTGGTCTGAAACCCAGCATGAGCAGATGGCGGGCTTCAGCGCGCCTGAAATCCAACAGGCCGACCTGACCGGCCTGGCGCTGCAACTGGCCAGGTGGGGCGTTCGGCCGAATGAGCTGACATGGCTGGATGCACCGCCTCCCGCCGCGTACTCCCAGGCATGCGATCTGCTGCGGCGCCTGGGTGCGCTCCGGCAGGATGGGCAACTGACCCCGCATGGGCAGGCGATGGCGGAGCTGCCCAGCCACCCTCGAATCGCCCACCTGCTGTTGCGAGGCCATGAGCTTGGGTTGACCGAGACCTCCTGCAATATCGCGGCATTGCTGGGCGAGCGGGATATTCAACGGGGCGGCGGGGCCGACTTGCACAGCCGCTTGGCCATCCTGTCCGCAGAGCAGCGTGCCCAGCGCGGCGAGCAGGGGGGCGTGCAGCGTGCGAAGCAACTGGCCAGGCAGTACCGCTCGTTCTTGCGCGGTCCGGTGTCCAGTGCTGTCGCCGACCCTGAGCATCCAAGGTGGGTCGGGTGCCTGCTGGCATTGGCTTACCCCGACCGCGTCGCGCAACAGCGCCGTGCGGGCGGTGCCGAGTATCGCCTGGCCAATGGCCGGGCGGCACTGTTCAGCGAACCCGACGCGCTCATGAAGCACGCCTGGTTGGTCATCGCGGACCTTGGCGGCCGGCAGGAACAGCGAAGTGAGCGTATCTACCTGGCTGCCGACCTCGACGAGACCTTGTTCGACACGGTGCTCAAAGAGCAGGTCAACTCGGTCGATGAACTCGACTGGGACGAGCGAGAAGGCGTGCTGCGCGCAGAACGGCAGATGAAGCTCGGGGAGCTGGTGCTCTCGAGTGCGCCGTTGGCGAGCCTGGACGAGCAAGCGCGGGTACAGGCCTTGATCAACTACGTTCGGCGCAAAGGCCTGGAGCTGCTGCCCTGGACCCCTGAGCTTCGCCAATGGCAGGCGCGCGTGGCGTTGATGCGCGTGCTTGATGAAGAGGCGGGTGTCCAGAGCGAGTGGCCTGACCTGCGTGATGAGATGTTATTGAGCACCCTCGGTCACTGGTTGGCCCCGTACGTGGGGCGTGTGACGCGGCTCAGCCACTTCGGACAGCTCGACCTTGGCGCCATCCTGCGTAACCTGTTGCCTTGGCCATTGCCCCAGCAACTCGATGCCCAGGCGCCGCAAACGGTGCCGGTACCCTCGGGGTCCCATATTCGGGTCGACTACAGCGAGCGGCCACCGGTACTGGCCGTGAGGCTGCAGGAGCTATTCGGGCAGGCCGATACACCACGCATTGCCAAGGGCCGCCAGGTGCTCAAGTTGCACCTTCTGTCGCCGGCACGACGGCCAGTTCAGGTGACACAGGACTTGGCGAACTTCTGGCGGTCGACCTACAGCGAGGTCAAGAAGGATTTGAAGTGGCGCTACCCCAAGCACTTCTGGCCGGACGACCCGCTGACCGCGCAGGCCACCGCTCGCGCCAAGCCGCGTGGCGAATGAGCGCCAAGCAACGGCCCTGACGCCGAGCCCCGTTGGTCCCGCCCACCTTGGCCAGGGCGAGGCGGGGCGCGCCGTGGTTTACGTCGTACTAGGCGACGGCGTGTAGTCAGCGCTCTGCACGGGCGTGTGCGCGCGCGACAGCAGGGTGTAGACCGAGGGCAGCACGAACAGCGTAAACAACGTGCCCACCAGCATCCCGATCACGATGACCAGCCCCAGGCCAAAGCGGCTGTTCGCCCCCGCGCCAGACGAGAACAGCATCGGCACCAGGCCAACGACCATCGCCGCCGTGGTCATCAGGATCGGCCGCAGACGAATGCGCGCCGCGCGAACGATCGCCTGGGCCGGTGTGCACCGATGCAGCCCCTGCAGCTCGTTGGCGAACTCGACCATCAGGATCCCGTGCTTGCTGATCAAGCCGATCAGCGTCACCAGGCCGATCTGCGTGTAGATATTGACGGTCGCCAGGCCCAGGGCCAGCGGAATCAACGCGCCGCAGATCGACAACGGTACGGTGACAAGAATGATCAGCGGGTCGGTCAGGCTTTCGTACTGCGCAGCCAGCACCATGTAGATCACGATCAGGGCAAATAAAAACGTCAGCATCAACGCATTGCCCTCGTGGATGAACTGCCGCGAGTCGGCCTCCCAGTCATGGCTGAAGCTGGCCGGCAATTGGCGGCTGTGCGCCTGCAAGAATCCCACCGCCTCACCCAGGCTGACCCCCGGGGCGGGGATGGCTTGGAAGGTCGCGCTGTTTTGCTGGTTGAACTGTTTGAGCTTGTTCGGTTCGATCACGCTGTGCAGGCTGACCACCGTCGACAGCGGCACCTGCTGGCCGGCGTCGGTGTCGATGTAGAAGGTATTCAGGGCTTGGGACGTGAGGCGATGCGACGCCAGGCTCTGGGGAATCACGTCGTAGGAGCGGCCTTGCAGGGCGAAGCGGTTGGTGTAGTTCTCGCCGATCAACACTGCCAGGGTGCTGCCGATGTCCTGCATGCGGATACCCAGGCTGTTGGCCTTGTTGCGGTCGATGTGCGCTTGGGTCACCGGGTTGTTGAACGCCAGGTCGCTGTCGACCACCGCGAACAGGCCGCTGGCCCGCGCCTGGGTTTTCAGCGTTTCCATGGTTTCGTACAGCGAGCGATAGCCTTCGGTGCTGCGCAACACCCATTGCACCGGCAAGCCGCCGGTCGAGGCGGGCAGCGGTGGCAACTGGAACACGAAGATCGAGTTGCCTTCCACCGCATCCACGCGCTGCTGCAGTTCGCCCTGGATGCTCGCGGCGCTGCGTTGGCGCTGCGACCATTCGCTGAAGTTGACCCCGGCAAAGCTGGCGGCCACCCCGTCATTGCCATTGATGATCCAGGTACTCACGGTCTCTGGCAGTTGTGCGAGGATTTCGCTCAACTGGTAGGCGTAGCGTTCCACGTAGTCCAGGTTGGCGTGCTGCGGCGACTTGATCGCCAGGAGCAGGTTGCCCTGGTCTTCGTTCGGTGCCAGCTCCTTGCTGGCGTGCTCATACAGCCAGGGCAGGCTGAGCAGCGCCAGCGCGCCCAGTAGCAACACCCACCCGCGTCTGCGCAGCGAACCGAGCAACGCACGTTGGTACAGGTGTGCCAGGCGCCGGAAGAAACCCTCGGCCAGTCGGCTCATGCGGCCTTCGTGCTCTTGGCTGGGCAGCAGCTTGCTGCACATCACCGGGGTCAGGGTCAGGGCGATGACCCCGGAGACCAGCACCGCGCCGGCCAGGGTCAGGGCGAATTCCTTGAACAGTGCACCGGTCAGGCCGGTCATCAGCCCGATCGGCATGTATACCGCCGCCAGGGTGATGGTCATGGCGATGACTGGCGAAGCAATTTCCCGGGCGCCAAGCAGCGTGGCTTGCAGGGGGGTACGGCCCTCCTTGAGGTGGCGGTGGATATTCTCCATGACCACGATGGCATCATCGACCACCAGGCCGATGGCCAGCACCATGGCCAGTAGCGTCAGCAGGTTGATGCTGAAGCCAAACAGTGTCATCAGCCCCAAGGCGCCGAGCATCGACAACGGGATGCTGACGATGGGGATGATCACGCTGCGCACCGAGCCCAGGCACAGGTAGATGATCGCGACCACGATCAGGATGGCTTCGATCAAGGTCTGGATCACTTCGATGATCGACGCCTCGATAAAGTGTGCGGTCTCGAACGCCAGCGCCACCTTGACCCCCGGTGGCAGGGTCTTCTCGATGGTCGGCAGCAGGCGCTTGATCGCGGCGACGATCAGTAGCGGGTTGCCTTTGGGCGTGGCATACAGGCCCAGGTGTACCGCCGGTTTGGCGTCCATCAGGGCACTGGTTTCATAGGCGGCCGAACCGAGCTCTACTGTCGCGATGTCGCGCAGGCGCAGCAGGTGGTCACCGTCGTTGCTGACAACCATGTTGCGAAACTCATCCAGGCTGACCAGGTCGGTGTTGACCTGGATCGACGAGATCACGTACTGGCCCTTGATCTGTCCGGGGGCGGCCTGGAAGTTGTTGGCCAGGATCGCCCGTTCGACCTCGGCCGCGCTGATACCGTGGCCAGCCATGCGCTGTGGGTCGAGCCACAGGCGCATGGCCAGGCGCTGGCCGCCGAAGGTCTCGACCTTGGCCACGCCCTCGATGCTGGAAAACAGCGGTTGCACCACGCGGCTCAGGTAGTCGCTCAACGCCGAGGCAGACATCGCGTCACTGGAAAACCCCACATAGGCCACCGCCGTGGCATCGCCGGCAGAGCGCTCGATCACCGGGTCGTAGGCCTGCTCGGGCAGACGGTACTTGACCTGGTTGACCTTGGCGATGACATCGCCCAGGGCCTTGGCCGAGTCCTGGTTGAGCGCCATGCGCAGGTTGATCTGGCTGCGGCCCTGCACGGAGGACGAGCTGACATAGTCCACGCCTTCCACCGATGCCAGGGACTGGCTGATTGGCTGGGTCACGAAGCCTTGCATCAGCTCGGCTGGTGCGCCTGGGTAGTCGGTGGTCACGCTGATCAGCGGGCTTTCCAGCAGTGGGTACTGGCGCACGGGCAGGTCAAGGTAGGCCTTGAGGCCGGCCAGGACGATCATCAGGCTGACCATCAGCGCCAGCACCGGGCGGCGCACGAAGGTATCGGTGAATTTCACGGCTGTTCTCCCGCCATGCTCAGCCGCGAGCCGGGGTTGGCTTCGTTCAGCACCGTGCGTTCGAGGGGCTCGATGGCAGCGCCATCGGTGAGTTTGATCTGCCCGGAGATCACCACGTGCTCACCCGGGTTCAAACCGGAGTCGATCACTACCCGGCCATCGCGGCGCTCGCCGGTCTTGACCAGCACCCGGCGGACGATCGGCGGGCTATTGGCGTCCTGGGAAGGCTGCACCACGAACACATCTTCGCCATAAGCGTTATAGGTGATGGCGGTTTCCGGCACGCTGAGCGTCGCGTCAGGCAGCGGCTGCGGCAGGCTGACCTTGGCGAACATGCGCGGCAAGGCGCCGGGCGTTGGCGCTTGCAGCAGGGCCTGCACATTGAGGGTACGCGAGCGGTCCAGAATCGGATCGATGCTGCTGACCCGCGCCGTGTAGCGTTGCTCCGGCAAGGCGTCTAGCTGCACATTCAACGAGCCGCCGACTTCGAGTTGCGCCAAGGCTTGCTCCGGCACGCTGAAGTTGACGTACAGCCCCTGGTCGCCGACCAGGTTGATCAAACTGTCGCCAGGGTTGACGTACTGCCCGAGGTGCACCTTGCGTATGCCCAGGGTGCCGGCGAAGGGCGCACGGATGGTCATTTGGTCGATCTGCGCCTTGAGCTCCTGCAGCGCCCCCTGCGCGGTGGTGTACTCGGTCTGGGCATTGTCGAACGCTTCGCGGGAGATGGCGTTGAACTTGACCAGGCTGCGCGAGCGCTCCAGCTTGACCTTGGCGTTTTCCAGCGTGCCTTGCAGGCGCATCAAGCTGCCGCGTTGCGGCGCGTCGTTGAGCTTGACCAGCACCTGGCCACGCTCGACGCGTTGCCCGGACTCTACCGGCAACTGCACCACGCGCCCGCCGACTTCGGCCGGTACGCTCACCTGTTGCACCGCCTCCAGCTCGCCAATCGCCTCCAGGAAATGGGTGAAGGGCGCACTGCTGACCGGCGCGATCGCGACTTTTATCGGCGCCGGGCTGTAGGCCGCAGCGGCTGGCTGGCTCCAGCGCCACAGGCCCCAGGCCAGGGCCAGTAGCAGGAGCACGATGATCGGCAGCTTCATGGGGGTTCGGGAAACGGCGCGTCCCGCCTGGTTGACGTGAGGCATGACTTCATTCCTTGAAGATCGATCAGTAGATGGCCCAGCAGCCCGGGGTGAGCAGTTCGACAAGGTTGGCGTCCGGGTCGCGGAAGTACAGGCTCGACCCTCCCTTGGGCCATTGTGTACGTCCCTCGATGGGGATATCGGCCGAGTCGAGACGTTGCTCCCAGCTCGGCAACTCGTCGGCGTCGATGGCAAAGCAGATATGAATACGCCCGCTGGCGTCATGTGGCGGGATCTCGCCACCGCTCAAGTACTTGGTATGTACCGAAGCCCCTCGTTTGAATAGCAAGAGAACACTTTGCTGGCCAACGTTCAATGCGACCAGCACGCTGTTCTCGACCAGCACATCGAGCTGCAAGTGCTGCCTGTAAAAGGTTTTGGCGCGTTCGAGGTCATCCACATACAGTGCGGTTTCAACAATCCGTTTAATATGAGGCATGTTTTTTGCTCCCTGTTGAAAGTTGCTCCTTGAAATGGAATTCACTGCATGGTCACGGTATTACTGCGCAACATCGATTTGAACTTGCTCGTGGTGCTCGATGCACTGCTCACTGAAAAACACGTCACGCGCACTGGCGCGCGTTTGCATTTGAGCCAGCCGGCCATCAGCCACTCCTTGAGCAAGTTGCGGGTATTGCTCGACGATCCAATCCTGATCCGCGAGGGCAATGAAGTGACGCTCAGCGCACTGGCGCAGAGTATCCAAGGGCCGCTACGGGAAATTCTCAGCCAGGTCGAAACCCTCTTTGGCAAGTCCATCGACTTCGATCCAGCCAGTTCACAACGCTCCTTCCAATTGGCGATGTCCGATTACGGCGCGGCGATCATCTTGCCCAGGCTGTTGATGCGGCTGCGTCGCGAAGCACCGAACACCACGGTGGTGGTGACCCAAGGCAGCCGCCACGGCATGCTCGAGCAGGTGGCGCAGGGCAAGATCGACCTGGCCTTGGGGGTGTTTCCCAGCCTGACGCCCGATGTCTCGATGGAAGTCTTGTTCGAGGAAAGTTTTTCCTGCCTGCTCGACCGGCGGACGTTGCCCAGGGAAGGCGTGCTGGACCTTGCCGACTACCTGGAGCGCCCGCATATCCAAGTGTCCATGGACGCAGGCGCCAACGGCGAGGTCGACAGCCTGTTGCGTGCCGAAGGCCTGCGCCGCCGCATCGCCGTGAGCGTGCCGCACTGGCGCACTGCGCCGAGCCTGGTGCACAACACCGACCTGATCCTCACGGTGGCGACCCGCACCCTGGAAGACACCTTGCTCAACCCGGACCTGGTGCAGCTGCCACCGCCGCTGCGTATTCCACACTTTCCTTTCGTGCAGATCTGGCACCAGCGCTTCTGTGACGATCCGGCACATGCGTGGCTGCGTGACCAGGTCAGGCAGGTGATGACTCATACCGCACAGGTCGACTGATCGGGACGCAGGCGCAAGCGCAGGTCCTGCCCCAGCCGGGCAACGTCATAGAGGGTGAAGTCCAGGGCGTGCGTGAGGTTTTCCAGCTCCGGCAGATTGACCAGCGGGCGGGCCAGGTCACCGAGCAGACGGGGGGCCACGTACAACAGCAACTCGTCGACCAGGCCTGCACGCAACAGGCTGCCGGCCAGCGTTGGGCCGGCTTCGACCATCACCTCGTGCAAGCCGCGTTCGCTCAGGTGGGTCATCAGGGCGTGCAGATCCAGGCCCTGCTGATTGCCCGGCAGCCCCAGCAGTCGCTCGCCCGGGGCACCAGGCGGCAGGTGCCGTTCGTGGACCACCTGCAGACTGGGGGCCAACTCGTCGAACACCTGTGCGCTCTGCGGCACCCGCGCCTGGCTGTCGAGGACAACCCGCAAGGGTGCGATGGCCTCGGCAGAGGCCAACTCACGCACGGTCAGCGACGGGTTGTCCGCCAGCACGGTACCGCTGCCGGTCAGGATCGCAGCGCTGCGCGCGCGCCAGTACTGCACGTCGGCACGGGCCTGGGCGCCGGTGATCCACTTGGAGCTACCGTTGTTCAACGCGGTGCGACCATCGAGGCTCATGCCCATTTTCAATTGCACCCAGGGCCGCTGGCGCTTGACCGTGGAAAGAAACCCTCGGTTCAGCTCCCTGGCCGCAACGTTGAGCAAACCCACTTTGACGTCGACCCCGGCCTTGCGCAATTCGGCAATGCCGCGGCCGTTGACCTGCGCGAACGGGTCTTCATGGGCAACGATCACGTGTGTCACGCCGGCTTCGATCAGCGCCTGGTGGCAGGCCCCCGTGCGGCCCACATGGCTACACGGCTCCAGTGTCACGTAGGCGGTAGCCCCCTTGGCCAGGGCGCCGGCCTGGCGCAACGCGAACACCTCGGCATGCGGGCCCCCCGCGCGACGATGCCAGCCTTCACCCACGATATGCCGACCGTGGGCGATGACACACCCGACCCGAGGGTTGGGCCAGGTGGAATGGCTGCCGCGCTCGGCCAACGACAATGCATGCTGCATATGTTGAAAGTCGATTTCGCTGAAGTGGGTCATGGGCGCGAATGCCCTGCCGAGGCCTGGGTGGATATCGAATAGATGCGGCCATCGTAGGCGCTGGCCAGGAAGCCGCTGCCTTCGGCATCGTGGGTCAGGCAGGAGATGCCGCTGGCGGTGACCTTCTCCACCTTGGTCCAACTGCGCTTGGCCAGGTCGAACACGGCTACCGTGCCGCCGTAGGAGCCGGTGGCAATCGTGTTGCGGTCCTTGGAGATGGCGATGCACTTGATCGAGTGGCTATGGGGGCTGTCGAACACTTCGCTATTGTCGGCCCGCCACAGGCGCAGCTTGAGGTCGCGCCCGACGCTGGCAAAGCCACCTTGGATCTGCGTGCAACCGTTGGAAATACGGTCGTGGGCTTTGTCCAGGTAGGTTTGCAGCTCGAAGTCGGCGATGCGGAAAAATGCCGCAGCCGCAGTGGCACAGACACTGAACAAGTACTGCTCGTCCGCCGCGATGCCTTTGATTGCGTTTTCGTGCATGCGCACGTCGCAGAGAAACTCCGGCTGCTGGCCCACCAGCTTGAAGATCAAGGCTTCGCCGGTATAGGTACCAATCGCGGCATGCAGCTCGCCGTCCTTTTCGAACGTCGTGCCACAGTTGAGCGGTGAGCGGTGCTGATAGATCACCTCGCCGGTGCGCGCATTGAACACCGTCCCCATTTGCCCGCCGGTCAACACGCTGGCGCCGAACGGCAGCAGGAAGTTGCACAGGCTGCCGGCTTTGGTGCTGGGCTGGCCATTGATCTGCAAAATGCCCGCGTCGCCAATGCTGTAGATGTCGTCGCCGACAACCGTCACGGCGTTCAGGCTGATGGCAGGCTCGATGCCGCTGGTATCCCACTGTTGGGTGGTGAAGTCCCAGGTGGCGTAGGTGGAGCCGAAGGTCACGAAGGCGATACGCTGTTCACCGAGCAGCGCGCAACTGCGCGGCCAGATGATGCTCGGCAACGAGGTTTGGGCGGCTTTTTCAAGCTGGTTGTCGGCGGTCAGTTTCCACAGCATCACACAACGGTCGTAGCTCAGGCTGACCAGCAGGCGCTGTGCGTCGTTCCATACGATGCGCTTGATCCCGGCGGCGTGGGCCGGTTGCACGTAGGTGCCCACGCTGCTGATCACCGAGATCTTGCCGGCGTCGTCACCGGCAAAAATGATGCCCTCGCGGGACAGCGCCACGGTATCGGTCTCGATTCCGCCGAGGTCGATCAGGTCCAGCTGTTCGCCGGTGGCGGCGTCCCAGCGACGGATCGAGCCGTCGTCGCTGCTCGACACCAGGCTTTGGCCGTCGGCTGACCAGCACACTGAAATCACGTCTGCTTCATGCCCGGTCAGAACCCTCCGGGTTTGGCCGCTGAGGTCGAACAGGCGGATGGTGTGATCGCGCGAGCAGGTGGCGATGGTCTGCCCGTCGGGCGAGAAAGTCGCCATCTCGATGTCGTCATCGTGTCCGACCAGCACACTCCTGAGACGCAGCGAAGGGACTTCCCAGACGCGCGCGGAGTAGTCGCTACTGGCACTGACCAGCAGGGTGCCGGTGGCGTTGAACGCGCACTGGTTAGCCAGGTGATCGTGAAGTACGCGCTGGATCGGGGTCTTGGTGCTGGCATCCCAGAGAATGACCTGGTTGTCATAACCGGCGGTGGCGACATAAGTATCGTTGAACGTTGCAATACCGCTGATAGGGCCAAAGTGTCTCATGCGTCATTATCCTTAATGTCGAAGTTGGCGTAGGGCGGCGACGGCGCAAGGCCAAGCCTGCAAGCGGCGTTATTTCACCAGCTTGATCACGTGGTTCTTCTTGTCGATTTTGGCTTGGAGGTAATGGGTGTTGTGCCGCGTGACGAACACGCCGGTGGGGATGATCTTGTCGACGACAATGCCGTTATCGACCAAGGCCTGGACTTTTTCCGGGTTGTTGGTGATCAGCTGGCAATGGTTGACATTCAGCGCCTTCAACATCTCGGCGGCCATGGAGAAGTCGCGGCCGTCCTCGGGGAAGTTCAGGTGGGTATTGGCCTCGAATGTATCCATGCCGGCGTCTTGCAGGCGGTAGGCATCGAGCTTCGCGTACAAACCGATCCCCCGGCCCTCTTGGCGCAGGTAAATCAAGTAACCGCCGACTTCCTGCATGCGCAGGATCGACTCGTTCAATTGCGGGCCGCAATCGCAGCGTTGTGAACTGAACACGTCACCGGTCAGGCACTCGGAGTGAATGCGCACCAATGGGCTGCTCGGGTTGACCGGCCCGAGCCTGATGACGATATGTTCGTGCTCGGTGTCCAACCCACTGAAGGTATAGAACGTCCCGGGGTGAGTCGTGTCATCCAGCGGGATATCAACATGGCTACGTATGCTTAGGCGGTTCATGACGGTTCCTTCCAGGCTCGAGATCTACGCGTTTGTCTGCTTGATGTCTTGCTGCCAGGCCGCAGCGGGCTACAGGGTCTTGGCGAGCCGAAAACCCATTACATAAATCTTTCGCGGGTATTTTCCGTGGCGCCGGCAATTGCGAGTCAGGTCGCGAAAGCGTGAGAAACTGCCGCCGCGAGCGACACGATGGGCCCCGACCACGCTCACCAGGTCGTCGACGATGGCGGTACCGCCGGGATAGGGGGCATAGTCGTCAGCGACGTATTCTTCGACGTTGCCAGCCATATCCAGGCAGCCAAAGGGAGAGGCGCCCTGGGGCAACAGGCCCACGGGAGAGGTATCGAACAGCCCCATTTCAGCCGTGTTGGCGTGCAGTGGCAGAAACGTCGAGCCCCAGGGGTATTCGAGGTTTTCCGGGCCGGCTGCCGCGTATTCCCACTCCGCTTCGCTGGGCAGGCGGTAGGCCTGGCCACTGGCTGCACTGAGCCACGCGGCGTAGGCATCGGCGTCCTCGGCGGTGACGCCGTACACCGGGTGGTTGGCGCGTTCGTTGGGGAACTGTCCGAATGCCCAGCCCTGCGGAATTCGCGCCTGCTCCGTCGCCTCGAGGAAAGCCCGGTACTCGAGGTTGGTGACCGGGTACTTGCCTATTGCGTAGGGTTGCAGGTACACCGAATGGCGCGGTACCTCCTTGGTGATCCAGGCACGCTCCACACCCAAGCCCTTGAGTTCGCCCATGACGTGCTCCACCGCCGACTCCGCCAGGCCGATTTCCACCTGGCCGCCGCCGATCTCGATCATGGTGGGGTTGAGCACGTCGAGCCTCGGGTCCACCGTCAATGCCAGGAGTTGGGCGGCGGCGTAGCGCCATGGCAGGGGCGAGGTCGGGTTTTCCACGCGCTCAGCCAACTGCTCGCTGGACTCCTCCAGGAGTTGGCGCCAAGCGGCCAAGGGCAGCTTTAAATTGAGCGTGTTCTGAAAGTGCTCGGGCAGGCCCATCAAGAATCGGTCGGTCATTTCGGCGGTCAGAGGGCCGTCGAATACCGGCCAATGGTTGAAACCCTTGGGAGTCATAACGCTTGGTTTCCTGTTGCGCAAAAGAGAAGGGGAGCGCACTCGGGTGAGCGCTGCCCGGCTTTCAGAGGGTGCAGATCAGCCCGGTCTGCAGGCAGTTGCGCTCGAAATCATCCCAATAGCCATTGGGGTGTTTGGCCCGCTCAGCCGGCGAGATGATTGGCTTTTGCCATTGCAAGCGCGAAAACCCGGCTTTCATGATCGCCAGTTCATAGCGCTCACGGCTCCAGCGGTGGAAGGTGAAGGCACTGGGCGGCTCGGTGACGAATTCGGCGTGGTGGCGAAAGCCGCCTTCGTGAGCGTCTTCGGTCAATACATGCACGCCGTACTTGGTGAAGTTGCCGCGCTGCAACTGGAACGTCGGCTCTACGGTATAAGCGACGAGTCGACCGCCAGGCGCGAGGTTGTTGGCCGCGACCTGGAACATCTGGTCCAGTTGTGCCGGGGATTCGGCATAGTTGAACAGCCAGGCCGCGGTGATCAGGTCGAATTTACCGAGGGTGCCCAAGTGGCAGATATCGCTGACGTGGTATTCGATGGACTCCTGGTTACGCAACGACTCCTGGCGGGCCAGGTCGATCATCGACGCAGAAATATCAACGCCAACGACCTTGCTGGCACCCTGGTGATATAACTCGCGGCCGAAGTAGCCGAAGCCGCAGGCGAGGTCCAGTACGGACTTGTCTTTGACGTCACCCACCATGTGGAAAAATGTCTTGGTTTCTACCGCGCGTTGCGAGGCCGTGTCGGTAAAGGCCTCGAAGCGTTCACCAATAGCGTCATAAGTAGCGGTTGAATATTGATTGGTCATTGCCTCACCTGTTTAAGCATAATTGCTGTCGTCAATCCCTGACTTGGGAACATGAAGAGATCTTCTGTTTCGGTGACCCGTGTGGCGATACTTACGTGCGTATGATGATCAAGAACCCTCCTGTGACGACAATGATGCCGACCAGTTTGTTGATATTCAGCGGTTGCCTCTGGAAACCCATGAGGCCGAAGTAATCAATTACCGCTGACGCAATAAGTTGGCCGATCAATACCGCCATGATGAAGTTGACGGCACCCAATCGCGGCGCCATCGACAGTGCCGTGGTGATATAGAACACACCGGCCACACCCCCCATCCATATCCACCAAGGGCCGTCTTTAACCGCCACCAGATCAGGGCGGGGGACCTTGGCGAAAAAGATGACGACAACAACCGCCATCAGGCTGACCAATAAAGAAACAGCGGTCGCCCACAGGGGGTTGCCTAGCAAGTTGCCCAGTTTGGCATTGGTGCCCGCTTGCAAGGGAACTGCAAAACCGGCACACAGACTGAGCGCGATCAATATCAGGAAATTCATAAGTTTCTTTCCGCTTTTTTTTTATTCTTACGGCGATCGGTTCGCTGGCGCCAATTCTTTGTTCTGATAGGTTGCATTCCTCGCACTGATCGGGCCATTGGCTACTACTTGAGCGCAGTGCCGAATCGAATGGGCGCGGCCCAGGCGGCACTTCTTGCCTCCGGCATTTGTGGCGAAAGGCTAGTGCCTGGCTATTCAGCGAAAATTATTAAAAAGTGGGGCGCAGTCCATGACGGCAATCACCGGCGGCATGGCTGCAAGGAGATGAAGTTGGCAGGGGATATAGTGAGAGGGGATACGTTTGGAAGGGTCAGTGTTGCGCGTGTCGGTCGACAAGCCAGTAGGGGACTACAGCCTGTCGAACTGCCGACGTACCCGCGTGGTGTTTCGCACGTACCGCTGAAACACCACGCTGGGTGATACGCAACACGGCTGCCCGGATGATCCGCCGGTAGCCGAGGCCACCGCGCGGGTCAGGCCCGGGGCGTGTCAAGCGGTTCGCCAGGGCAGGGTGTTACTTGCCTTGGCCAACCTTGTTCACCGCATCGAGGATCACTTGGGCCGTTTCCGCTGGCTTGGACTGCTGCGGTACGTGGCTGGCGGCAAGCTCGGTGGTGGTGGCCTTGATCTTCTTGGCGAAGGCGCGCTGCAGGCCTGGGTCGATCATGCGGTCTTCGCTGGCGACCAGGTACCAGGACGGCTTGGTGGTCCAGGCGGCGGCGCTGGTCTTGTCTTCGAATGCCGAGGCGCGGATCGGGCCTTGGGTCGAGGTCATCACTGCGGTCTGGGCGGCGCTCAGGTCCTGGGCGAAGTCGTTCGCCATGCCTTGCGGGGTCAGGTACAGGTAGCCGTTGCGGTCAGGGGTGATCTGCGCGATACCGGACGGAGTCGGGTAGCCCTTGCCCAGCGCGCCGGTGGCTTGGCCCTTGTCCGGGGCGAAGGCGGCGATGTACACCAGGCTGCGAACCTTGCTGTCGGTACCAGCTTGGCTGATGACGGTGCCGCCCCACGAGTGGCCGACCAGCACCACGTCGCCGTCCTGGTTGTTCAGCACGCGTTGGGTGGCGGCGACGTCCTCGGCCAGCGAGGTCAGCGGGTTCTGTACGACAGTCACTTTCACGCCCTTGGCCTGCAGCAGAGGTACTACCTTGCCCCAGTCAGAGCCATCGGCGAAGGCGCCGTGGACGATCACTACCGAAGGTTTGGCAGTGTCGGCGTGGCTGGCCGCCACGGTGAAGATCGACGCAGTCATTGCCATTGCAGTTACAAGCGTTTTGAATCGGAACATGGCGGTGCCTCCTCTGTTTGATGTGGTAATTGTCGGGGGCACGTGCTTGCCTGGGTATCGGTCGAACGACCGAGCCTGGCCACCGAATGAACATGACCTTATGGAAACCTCATGCTCGATACTGCTGCCACCGACTGCATCCCCCTGGAAGACGCCCTGCTGGCGCTGGCCATGGTTGGCGACCTGAGCATGGGGCAACCCATCGACCAGTCGCGCCGCACCGCCCGCCTGGCCCGCCTGCTGGCGCAGCGTTGCGCGGGCGAGGGCGAGCATCTGCAGGTGGCCGACCACGTCGCCTTGCTGCGCTGGTCGGGCTGCACCGCCAATGCCGAAGGCTTCACTCGCTTGCTCGGCGACGATGTGCTGGGGCGCCAGGCCATGCTCAGCCAGACCCTCGGCCCTGCCGGGCAGCGGGCGATGCGCAAGACCGCGCCGCTGGCGCGGGTGCACTGCGAAGTGGCCGGCGAGGTGGCCGTGGCACTGGCGCTGGTCGAGCCGGTGGAGCAGGGCCTGCGCAATGTGTTCGAACACTTCGATGGCAGCGGTCGGCCCTACGGGCTGAGCCATCCGCACATTCCCGAGGTGGTTTACCAAGTGGTGCTGGCGGGGGACTTGGAAATCCTCTCGCGGGTGCATGGCCTGGAAGTGGCGCTGGCATGGATCGCCGAGCAGGCCGACCGCCGTTACCCGGCCACCCTGGTGGCTGAGCTCACGCGCCATGCCAAGGACTGGCTGCACAGCTTGCAGACGCCTGGCCAGGCCCATGCAGCGAGCAGCACGCCCGCGCCGGTGCGCCTGACCTTGCTGGGCGACGTTATCGACCTCAAGTTGTCGTGGCTGGCGGGCTACTCGCGTGCCGCCGCAGAGCTGGCGCGCCAGGCGGCCAGCTTGCTGCACCTGCCCGAAGCCAGTGGCGAGCGCCTGGGCCGGGCGGCGCTGGTGCATGGCATGGGCCGTGCCGCGGTGCCCAACCGTTTGTGGAACACGCCAGGCAGCCTGATGGAAAGCGACCGCGACCAGACCCACCTGGTGCCCTACTGGACCCAACGCGTCTGCGCCCAGGTGCCTGCCCTGGCGGATGTCGGGCCGTTGGCCGCGCATGCCTATGAGCGGCTCGATGGCAGTGGTTATTTCCGGGGGGTGGGCGCCGAGAGCCTGCAACCGGAGCACCGCCTGCTGGCGGCGACCCTGGCCTGGCAGGCCTTGCGCGGCGAGCGGCCCTGGCGTCCGGCGTTCGACGAGCAGCAGGCTGCACAGGTGTTGAGGGATGAAGCCGGGCAGGGCCGCTTCGACGCCCAATGCTGCGAAGCAGTGATCGCCGCCGCCCGCGGCGAGCGTCAACTGGAGATTGGCAAGGCGGGCAATGGCGTGTTGAGCGAGCGCGAAAGCGAGGTGCTGCGCCTGATCAGCTTGGGCAACAGCAACAAGGAAACCGCGCGCCTGCTGGGCATCAGCCCCAGCACCGTGCGTACCCATGTGGAGAGCACCTTCCGCAAGCTCGAGTGCACCACGCGCGCCGCCGCAACCCTCAAGGCGTTGACCCTGGGCCTGCTGTAGGCCCGGATGGGTCAGGCGCCGGCCTGGCCCTCGAGCAGCATGAACAGGCGGTACAACACCACGCTGCTGAACAGTTGCAGGAAGCCGCTGAGGCTGCTCAGGGCCAGCTGCACCGCCGGTTGCGGCTCGCTGAAGGCTGCCAGCAGCAGGCCGTCGAGCAGCCACAGCGGCGCCAGCACGGCCAGTACCAGCACTAGGATGCGCATGAAGTTGCCCTTGGTCATACGCGCGCTTTCACGCATCGACTGGATCACCGGCAACCCACGCAGCACCAGCAGGTACTCGGCGAACACCAGGTTGATCATCACCCAGATACCCGGCAGCACGAACAGCGCCAGGCCTGCCACGATCAGCAGCGAGCTGATGAGAATCAGCAAGGCCAGTGTCGGCCACAGCTGTACGGCGCGGGCGAACAGGTCGCGCTTGCGGGTGTCCTGGCCGTTGCTGCGGGTATCGAGGTAGAGAATCAGTGCCGCGCTGTACAGCGGGTAGAACAGCACGCTCAGCAGCATGCCGTAGGCGGGCGAGGCCTGTTCGCCCAGCTGGCTGTACAGCAGCTGGGTGCTCAGGGCCTCGAGCACCACCAGCGGCAGGCACAGCTGGACGATGCTGGTGAGGTGGCGGCGGAAGAAATACAGGGAGTCGCGCAGGATGTTCAGCGGGTTCATGGGTCTACATCGTATGGAAAAAAGCAGGGCCTAACTTTAGCCCAGTAGCAGGCCCGGTCGCACGGCCTGCTGAAGAAAGTTTCATCGGGGGCGTGATTGAATCCCAGCAGCACGCCCCCCATCTTTGACCTTGTCCGCTGTTTTGCCCGGCACGAGAGGTAGCCCATGAACACTGAAGAACAAACCCTGATCGACGGCCTGTTCACCCGCATCAAGCAGGCCGAAGACCCCAGCCAGCCGCGTGATGCGCAGGCCCAGGCACGTATCGAGGAGCATCTGCGCCAGCAGCCTGCGGCGCCGTACTACATGGCCCAGGCGATCCTGGTACAGGAAGCGGCGCTCAAGCAGCTGGACGAGCAGAACAAGCAGCTCCAGGCCGAGCTCCAGCAGGCCCGCGCGCAACAGCCGGCCGCCCCTTCCGGGGGTGGTTTCCTTTCGAGCATCTTCGGCAGCAGCAACCGCGCACCCGAGCCCCAGCGTTCCGTGGCGCCGCCCAGCGCGGGTGGCTGGCGCGATACGCCTCAGCGCCCCATGCAAGCGCAACCGACCCAGCAGCAGGCGTTCAACGCCGCTCCAGCCCGAGGCGGCGCCAGCAGCTTCCTTGGCGGCGCGATGCAGACCGCAGCGGGTGTGGCCGGTGGTGTACTGCTGGCGCAAGGCATCAGCAGCCTGTTCAACCAGCATTCGCAGCCTGAAGAAGTGGCCGAGGTAACTCCCGAGCAAGCTGCACCCGCCAGTGATAGCGGCGGCTGGAACGACCAGGGCGGTGAGCAGCACGTCGCCGACCAGCAGGGTTGGAACGCTGGCCAGGACGGCCTGGCCGACACCGACTACGACAGCGGCGGCGACTTCTTCTCGGACGACGACAGCTTCGTCTGACATACTGCCTGGCACCCAGGGGCGCTTTGCGCCCCTTTCTTTATGCAACGAGGTGCCTGGGGTTGAAGAAGATCGCGCTGTTCGCCGACGTGCAGAACCTCTACTACACCGTGCGCCAGGCCCACGGTTGCCATTTCGACTACACCGCCCTGTGGGCCGAGGTCAGCCGCGAAGGGGAGATCGTCGAAGCAGTGGCCTATGCCATCGACCGCGGCGACAGCAAGCAGCAGCAATTCCAGCGCATCCTGCGCAACCTGGGTTTCGACGTGCGCCTGAAACCCTTCATCCAGCGCAGCGATGGCTCGGCCAAGGGCGACTGGGATGTGGGTATCACCCTCGATGTGATCGACGCCGCTGCGCGAGTCGACCAGGTGGTGCTGGCCTCCGGCGATGGCGATTTCGACCTGTTGATGGAACGGGTGGTGCAGCGTCATGGCACTGAAGCCGTGGTGTACGGCGTGCCGGGACTGACGGCGCTTTCTCTTGTTCGTGCCGCCAGTCGCTATGTGCCAATCGAAGGCAAGCTACTGCTGCGTCACTGAGCGCCTACGCACTTTCATTGCAAAGTGTGTGGGTGTTTTAAACCGGTTTTGTAACTTAATTTTGCGTCACACCCTTCTTAAACTGAGTCACCCGTAAACGGATTTCGAGTGACCCTCCATGACTGCCCCCCGTCGTTTCCCGCTATTGCTGATTGGCGCCTTTCTGGCCTTGTACCTGGTCTGGGGTTCCACCTACCTGGCCATTCGCATCGGTGTCGAGTCGTGGCCTCCGCTGCTGATGGCCGGGGTGCGTTTCGTCATTGCCGGCAGCCTGATGTACGCCTTCCTGCGCTGGCGCGGTGTCCCGGCCCCGACCTGGCCGCAGTGGCGCTCGGCAGGGGCGATCGGCTTCTTGCTGCTCAGCTGCGGTAACGGCGGCGTGACCCTGGCCGAGCATGCCGGTGTGGCTTCGGGCGTTGCGGCCCTGGCGGTGGCGACCGTGCCGCTGTTCACCTTGTTGTTCGGCCTGCTGTTCGGGCACCGCAACTCGCGCCTGGAGTGGGCCGGCATCTTCCTGGGGCTGGCGGGTATCGGCCTGCTCAACCTCGGCTCCAACCTTCAGGCCAGCCCCATGGGGGCGGCGCTGATTCTGTTCGCCGCAGCAGCCTGGGCCTTCGGTTCGGTATGGAGCAAAAGCCTGCCACTGCCCCAGGGCGCTATGGCCAGCGCTGCAGAAATGCTGGTGGGCGGCGCCGCGCTGCTGCTGGGCAGTGCACTGAGCGGCGAACGCCTGACCCAGATGCCCACCGCCGCAGGCTGGGGTGCGCTGGCCTACCTGGTGCTGTTCGGCTCGATCATCGCGTTCAGCTCGTACATGTACCTGCTCAAGAACGTCCGCCCGGCGGCGGCCACCAGCTATGCCTACGTCAACCCGGTGGTGGCGGTGCTGCTGGGCATTGCCTTTGCCGGCGAGCACATCGGCGCCGAGGAGTGCATGGCCATGGCGGTGATCGTCGGCGCCGTGGTGCTGATCGGCCTGCCGCAGTGGCGCAAGGCGCCTGCCGTTCGTGCCTCCTAGGGGCACGAAGCGCGGGGCTCAGGTAAACTGCGCGCCGTCGCTGAACCCCTACACGGTATTGCCATGAATTTCGCCAAGCTCGGCCTGATCGAACCCCTGCTGCGCACCTTGCAGCAGCTGGACTACACCACCCCGACTCCGGTCCAGGCCCAGGCCATCCCCGCCGTGCTGGCTGGCCGCGACCTGATGGCCGCCGCCCAGACCGGCACCGGCAAGACTGCAGGCTTCGCCCTGCCGGTGCTGCAACGCCTGGCGCTGGAAGGCGAGAAGGTGGCCAGCAATTCGATCCGCGCGCTGGTGCTGGTGCCGACCCGCGAGCTGGCCGAGCAGGTGCACGCCAATATCCGCCAGTATGCCGAGAACCTGCCGCTGAGCACCTACGCGGTGTATGGTGGTGTCAGCCTCAACCCGCAGATGATGCGCCTGCGCCGCGGTGTTGACCTGCTGGTGGCCACCCCGGGTCGACTGCTCGACCTGTTCCGCCAGAACGCCCTGAAGTTCGGCCAGGTGCAGACCCTGGTGCTCGACGAAGCCGACCGCATGCTTGACCTGGGTTTCGCCGAAGAGCTGCAAGCGGTGTACGCCGCGCTGCCGCGCAAACGCCAGACCCTGCTGTTCTCGGCCACCTTCTCCGAGCAGATTCGTATGCTCGCCGGCCTTGCCCTGAACGACCCGCTGAGCATCGAGGTAAGCCCGCGCAACGCCGCCGCCAGCACTGTCAAACAGTGGCTGGTACCGGTGGACAAGAAGCGCAAGGCCGACCTGTTCGTGCACCTGATGCGCAAGCAGCGCTGGAAGCAGGTGCTGGTGTTCGCCAAGACCCGCAACGGCGTGGACCAACTGGTCGAGCGCCTGCTGGGCGAGGGCGTGAATGCCGATGGCATCCACGGCGACCGCCCCCAGGCCACGCGCCAGCGTGCGCTGGATACCTTCAAGGCCCGTGAAATCCAGGTGCTGGTGGCGACCGACGTGGCGGCCCGAGGCCTGGACATCGACGACCTGCCGCTGGTGGTCAACCTCGACCTGCCGATCAATGCCGAAGACTACGTGCACCGCATCGGCCGCACGGGTCGAGCGGGCAACAAGGGCGAGGCGATTTCCCTGGTGTGTGCCGACGAGGTGCAATTGCTGGCGGCGATCGAGACCTTGACTCGCCAGACCCTGCCGCGCCATGAAGAGCCGGATTTCATCCCCGATCACCGGGTGCCGCAGACCGATGCCAATGGCCAAGTGCTGAAGAAACCGAAGAAGCCCAAGAAGCCGAAAGAGAACAGCGCCAAGCGCGGGCTGGGCAAGTGGATGGACAGCAGTGCCGAGCCTGCGGCGCCGGTGAAGGCCGTGCGCAAGGTGCCGAGTTTCAACAAGCGTAAGCCTTGAGGCTGGAATTGCCCGCTTCTACAGGTACGGCGCAAATCCTGTAGGAGCGGGCTCGCCCGCGAACACCGGCAGCGCCGGTGCCATCCACCGCGTCGTCTGATTCGCGGGCAAGCCCGCTCCTACAGGGTTTTGTGTGGGGTTTACCTGCGAAGAGGTCGCTGCAGTTCAAGCCAAGCCCCTGCCGCCTGCCCGGCCTTCAAGCCACTGGCAAAGCACGCCGTCAACAGATAACCCCCCGTCGGCGCCTCCCAATCCAGCATCTCCCCGGCACAGAACACCCCCGGCAACTGGCGCAGCATCAACCCCTCGTCCATCGCCTCGAACCGCACCCCGCCCGCCGTGCTGATCGCCTCATCTATTGGTCGTGTGCGCACCAGTTCAATCGGCAGCGCCTTGATCGCCTGGGCCAGGCGCTGCGGATCAGTGAAGGTCTCTGGTCCGGTCAGCTCGCGCAGCAACGCCGCCTTCACCCCATCGATACCCAGCTGGCCATGCAGATGCTTGGCCATCGACCGCGAACCGCGCGGCTTGGCCAGGGCCTGGGCGATTTTATCCACAGGCCGGTCCGGCAGCAGGTCGAGCAGCAGGGTCGCCTGCCCATCGCGATTGATCGCTTCGCGCAGCGGCGCCGACCAGGCGTACACCAAACTGCCCTCTACGCCCTGCGCGGTCAGGATGAACTCGCCCCTGCGCGGCGCGGTGCCGGGCACGCTCAAGGCGATGTTCTTCAGCGGTGCACCGGCGAACTTACTGGTCAGCACCTCGCTCCAGCCCGCCACCTCAAAGCCGCAGTTGCTCGGCTGCAGCGGCGAGATATCCACACCCCGTTCGGCCAGCAGCGCCGGCCAGGCGCCGTCCGAGCCCAGGCGCGCCCAGCTGGCGCCGCCCAGGGCCAGCACAACGGCATCGGCGCGTACCTGCAATTCGCCCTGTGGATAAGCCACCCGCAGCGACCCGTCGACGTTCCAGCCCAGCCAGCGGTGGCGGGTGTGGATAACTACCCCGGCATCGCGCAGACGCTTGAGCCAGGCGCGCAGCAGCGGCGCGGCTTTCATGTCGCGGGGGAACACCCGGCCAGAGGTGCCGACGAAGGTCTCGATGCCCAGGCCGTGAATCCACCGGCGCAAGGCATCGGCGTCGAAGCCTTGCAGCAGGGCATCCACCTCGGTGCTGCGCTCGGCGTAGCGCGCCACGAACGCGGGGTAGGGCTCGGAGTGGGTGATGTTCATGCCACCGACGCCCGCCAGCAGGAACTTGCGCCCCACCGAGGGCATGGCGTCGAACACTTCGACCGCCACCCCGGCCTGGGCCAGGGTCTCGGCGGCCATCAGGCCGGCGGGGCCACCGCCGATCACGGCAACCAGGGGGCGGGTAGGGGAGTGCAGATCGGTCATGGCGGCGGCAGGCTGTGGAAAAGACCCGGCATTCTACCCTAGCGGCACCCACACGGGCACTGCACAAAAAATAACCAGGTCTTTGCAGATCAGGCAGTTAAAGGGCTGTAGCCGCTTTCCCGCAGGTTATCCACAGGCGGTTCCACAGTCATTGTGCACAACCCAGCACCCGCGCCGCGCTGTGGTGCAGGATGCCGTGGCGGCGCGCCAGGGCTTCGCGGTCCTTGCTGTAGCCACCGCCGATCACGCCTACCACAGGAATATCGCGGCCCAGGCAGTGGCGCAAAACAGCCTCATCGCGTGCGGCCAGGCCCTGGTCGGTCAGTTGCAGGTAGCCCAGGGCGTCGTCCTTGTGCACGTCGACCCCGGCGTCGTACAGCACCAGGTCCGGCTGGTACAGCGGCAACAGGTAGTTGAGCGCGTCGTGTACCACCTTCAGGTAATCCTCGTCGCCCATGCCGCGCGGCAGGGGGATGTCCCAGTCGCTCTGGGCCTTGCGTGCCGGGAAGTTCTGCTCGCAATGCAGCGACACGGTGATCGCCTCCGGGGTGTCGTGGAGAATGCGCGCGGTGCCGTCGCCCTGGTGCACGTCGCAGTCGAAGATCAGCACCCGCTGCACGCGCCCGGCTTCGAGCAGGTAGTGGCTGATCACTGCCAGGTCGTTGAAGATGCAGAAGCCCGCCGGGTGGTCGTAGTGGGCGTGGTGGGTGCCGCCGGCCAAGTGGCAGGCGATGCCATGCTGCAAGGCCATCTCGGCGCTCAGCAGCGAGCCGCCGACAGCGCGCACGGTACGCCGCGCCAGCGCCTCGCTCCACGGAAGGCCCAGGCGACGCTGGTCTTCGCGCGACAGCTCGCCATTCATGTAGCGCTCGATGTAGGCGCGGTCATGGGCCAGGGCGAGGATGTCATTGGGGCAGATTTCCGGGCGCAGCAGGGCTTGGTCGGTAGTCAGCCCGCTGTCGACCAGGTGGTCGTGCAGCAGGCGGAACTTGTCCATGGGGAAGCGGTGGTCCGCCGGGAACTCAGGGCTGTAGTCTTCGTGGTAGATCAGTGGCAGGTGCATGGTCGAGTCGCGTGGCGGGCCAGGGCTGATGATGGCCGCCATCGCGCTCGCAGGGCAAGCCATGCAGCAGCTAACCTGTAGGCATGCGACAGCTTGATTGCGGAGCCCTTGATGACCCCGATCCTTGAACTGGAAAGCGCCCGGCTGGTGCTGCGCCAATGGCATGACGATGACCTGCGAGAGTTCGCCAGCCTGTGCGCCGACCCCCAGGTGATGCGCTATTTCCCTGCGCCATTGACGCGTGTGGAGGCGGCGGCGTTGATTGGCCGCGTGCGTGGCCACTTCAACGAGTACGGCTATGGCTTGTGGGCCTTGGAGCGCAAGGACAGCGGTGCCTTCATCGGCATGACCGGCCTGCTCAACGTCAATTTCGACGCGCCCTTCGCCCCAGCGGTGGAAATCGGCTGGCGCCTGGCGCGGCGCCACTGGGGGCTGGGCTTTGCCAGCGAGGCGGCCTGGACCTGCCTGCGCTGCGCCTTCGCTCAGCTGCACCTGAGTGAAGTGGTGTCGTTCACCAGTGCACAGAACCTGCCGTCGCAGAAAGTCATGCAGGCCATTGGCATGACCCACGACCCACAAGGCGCCTTCGAGCACCCGCGTGTTGCGCCTGGTCACCCGCTGCGCCCCCATGTGCTGTACCGCATCGACCGCGCGCGCTGGCAGAACAACCTGCGGGGTTGACCACCTCGCCATGCGCGGCAGTGCCGACAAATTCTGTATCATCTGGCCCTGATGCCCTAGGAGAACCCCGATGAGCCATGTGTTGGACGACCTGGTCGACCTGTTGAGCCTCGAATCGATCGAGGAAAACTTGTTCCGTGGCCGCAGCCAGGACCTTGGCTTTCGCCAGCTGTATGGCGGCCAGGTGCTCGGCCAGTCGCTGTCGGCCGCCAGCCAGACGGTCGAGGACGCCCGCCACGTGCACTCGCTGCACGGCTATTTCCTGCGCCCGGGGGATGCCAGCATGCCGGTGGTCTATTCGGTCGACCGCGTGCGTGATGGCGGTAGCTTCAGCACCCGGCGGGTGACGGCGATCCAGAAGGGCCAGCCAATCTTCACCTGTAGCGCTTCGTTCCAGTTCGACGAAGAAGGTTTCGAGCACCAGGTGCCGATGCCCGATGTGGTTGGCCCCGAGAACCTGCCCAGTGAAGTCGAACTGGCTCGCGCCATGGCCGACAAGCTGCCCGAGCGCATCCGCGACAAGGTGCTGTGCGCCAAGCCTATCGAGATCCGCCCGGTTTCCGAACGCGACCCGTTCGACCCCAAGCCCGGCGACCCGGTGAAGTACGCCTGGTTCCGCGCCGACGGCACCCTGCCGGACATCCCCGCGCTGCACAAGTACCTGCTGGCCTACGCCTCGGACTTCGGCCTGCTGACCACCTCGCTGCTGCCCCATGGCAAGTCGGTGTGGCAGCGTGACATGCAGATCGCCAGCCTTGATCACGCGCTGTGGTTCCACCGCGACCTGCGTGCCGACGACTGGCTGCTATACGCCACCGATAGCCCATGGGCTGGCAATGCCCGAGGTTTCAACCGTGGCAGCATCTTCAACCGCGCCGGGCAGCTGGTGGCCTCGTCCACCCAGGAAGGCCTGATTCGCCACCGCAAGGACTGGGCATGAGCCTGGGCGATATCCGCCATTGGGTGTTCGACATGGACGGCACCCTCACCGTGGCGGTGCACGACTTCGCCGCCATCCGCCAGGCACTGGGCATTCCCGCTGCAGATGACATCCTCACCCACCTGGCCGCGCTGCCCAGGCAAGAAGCTGAAGCCAAGCACGCCTGGCTGCTCGAGCACGAACGCGACCTGGCCATTGCCTCCACCGCAGCGCCCGGCGCGGTGGCGCTGGTGCGAGAGCTGGCGGCGCGGGGTTGCCGCCTGGCGATCCTCACCCGCAATGCGCGAGAGCTGGCCCATGTGACGCTGGAGGCGATCGGCCTGGCCGAGTGCTTCCCGGTCGAACACATTCTTGGGCGCGACGAAGCCGCACCCAAGCCCAACCCCGATGGCCTGCTGCAAATCGCCCAGGCTTGGGGCGTGCCGCCTGGTGAGATGGTGATGGTGGGGGATTACCGTTTCGACCTGGACTGTGGCCGTGCGGCGGGGGCGCGCACGGTGCTGGTGAACCTGCCGGACAACCCTTGGCCGGAGTTGGTGGATTGGCATGCGGCGGATTGCCGGACCTTGCAGCGAATGCTCGGCTGAGCACCCACCCACTCACTCCGGCAACAATCGATCCCGGCTATTGGACAGGTGCAGGCAGATCGCCGCCCGCGCCGCGTCCGGGTCTTGCCGGCGAATGGCGTTGAGGATCGCCTCGTGCTCCAGGTTCGCCAGGTACGCATGCCCGGCCAGGTTGGCCCCGGCCCTTTGCGCCAGGGCCATGCGGTTGCGCGGGATCAATGCTGTGCCGAGCTGCACCATCATTTCGCTGAAATACAGGTTGCCGGTGGCCTCGGCGATCAGCAGGTGGAAGCGCCGGTCGGCCTCGATGCAGCTGTCGCCTGCGCCAGCCTGGTCCTGGTAGTCGTCCAGCGCCTGGCGCATCTGCACCAGGTGGCGTTCCTCGCGGCGCAAGGCGGCGAGGGCGGCGGCCTGGCCTTCCAGGCCGATACGCAGCTCCAGCATGTCGCGCACGCTGGCGGCGTTCTCGGCGCCCACGCGCAGGCCAGAGCGGGCCTGGCGTTCGATGACGAAGGTGCCGATGCCGTGGCGGGTTTCCACCAGGCCCGCGGCCTGAAGCTTGGAGAGCGCTTCGCGGACCACGGTACGGCTGACGCTGTGTTCGCGCACGAGGGTGTTCTCGGACGGGAGCTTGTCACCGGGGGCGAAGGTGCCCAGCAGAATCTGCTGGGTCAGGCGTGAAACCAGATCGTGGGCGCGGGTGTGGCTGGTGCTCATGGTTTGGCCCTGAGGGTTGTGGCGTTTTTCTGGCCCCGAGATCGGGCCCCTGAGGTCAATATACTTGTATGACAAGTTGGCGTGAAAGAATATTTTTACTTCGAAATTGCCCTCAAGATAGCCTTTATAGTTTTAACGTTAATGACGTTTTCGATGATTTTTACCTAGATAACCGCTTGTATTTTGGCTTTTAGCCGCTCAATGGCATCTTGTCGTACAACTCATCGCGGAATATGCTCCCTCTCACCTGGATGTCAGACAACTGCCCGTCCGCCACCAGCACCCTCAATAAAAACAATGAGTGGGAGATTCCCCCATGAGCAACACCCTCGCTCCGTCCGTAGGGCATAGCGACGCGCTCGCCAGTGCCGTGGCCAAGGTCAAGCGCCACGTTCTGCCGCTGTTCGTCATCATGTTCATCGTCAACTACCTGGACCGCGTCAACATCGGCTTCGTCCGCCCACACCTGGAGAGCGACCTGGGCATCAGCGCCGCCGCCTACGGCTTCGGTGCCGGGTTGTTCTTCATCGGCTACGCCCTCTTCGAAGTACCCTCGAACATGCTGCTGCAACGGGTGGGTGCCAAGCTCTGGCTGACCCGCATCATGTTCACCTGGGGCCTGGTGGCCACCGCCATGGCCTTCGTGCAGAACGAAACCCAGTTCTACGTACTGCGCTTCTTGCTAGGGGTCGCCGAAGCCGGCTTCTTCCCCGGCGTGATCTACTACTTCACCCGCTGGTTGCCAGCTGCCGAACGCGGCAAGGCGATCGCCATCTTCCTCAGCGGCTCAGCCATCGCCTCGCTGATCTCCGGGCCCTTGGCCGGTGCGTTGATGCAGATCCAGGGCCTGGGCATGCACGGCTGGCAGTGGATGCTGTTCATCGAAGGCATGGCCTCGGTGGTGCTGTGCTTCTTCGTGTTCTTCTGGCTCGACTCCAAGCCCCACGACGCCAAGTGGCTCAGCCGTGCCGAGCAGGATGCGCTGGTTGACACCATCGACCGCGAACAGCGCGAGCGTGAAGCTGCGGGTCCTGTGAAAACCTCGTCCTGGAGCCTGCTCAAGGATCGGCAGATCCTGCTGTTCTGCCTGATCTACTTCTGCATCCAGCTGACCATCTACGCCGCCACCTTCTGGCTGCCGAGCATCATCAAGCGCATGGGCGACCTGAGCGACATCCAGGTGGGCTTCTTCAACTCCATCCCCTGGCTGATCTCGATCCTGGCCATGTACGCCTTCGCTGCGGGCGCCACGCGCTGGAAGTTCCAGCAGGCTTGGGTCGCCGCTGCGCTGCTGGTGGCCGCCACCGGGATGTTCATGTCCACCACCGGTGGGCCGGTGTTCGCCTTCATCGCGGTGTGTTTCGCGGCCATCGGCTTCAAGTCGGCGTCTTCGCTGTTCTGGCCGATTCCCCAGGGCTACCTGGATGCACGCATCGCTGCGGCGGTGATCGCGCTGATCAACTCGGTAGGCAACCTGGGCGGCTTCGTCGCGCCCACCACCTTCGGCCTACTCGAGCAGCACACAGGTTCCATCCAGGGCGGCCTGTACGGCCTGGCGGTGACTTCGGTGCTTGCCGCCATCGCCATCTTCTTCGTGCGCACCCGCCCAAAGGGCGCCAACAGCCATGACCTCAAGGCGCCTTCGACCTTGAGCCAGTCCCATTGAATGAAGGAACACCCGACCATGAACCAGCACACCCAGATTCACACCGGCACCCCGGTGGTCACCGACCTGCGCGTGGTCCCGGTGGCCGGCCACGACAGCATGCTGCTCAACCTCAGCGGCGCCCATGGCCCGTTCTTCACCCGCAACATCGTCATTCTGCGTGACAGCGCCGGCAACACCGGCCTGGGCGAAGTGCCTGGCGGCGAGAAGATCCGCCAGACCCTGGAAGACGCCCGCGACCTGGTGGTCGGCCAGCCCATCGGCCACTACCAGCGCGTGCTCAACGGCATGCGCCAGGCCTTCGCCAACCGTGATGCCGGTGGCCGCGGTTTGCAGACCTTCGATTTGCGCATCACCGTGCATGCGGTCACCGCCATGGAGTCGGCATTGCTCGACCTGCTCGGCCAACACTTGGGCGTGCCCATGGCCGCGCTGCTGGGCGAGGGCCAGCAGCGCGAGGCGGTGAAGATGCTTGGCTACCTGTTCTACATCGGCGATCGCCACAAGACCGACCTGGCCTACCGCAACGAAGCCGAGGCCGACGACGCCTGGCTGCGCCTGCGCCACGAACAGGCCCTGACCCCCGAGGCAGTGGTGCGCCTGGCCGGGGCAGCCAAGGCCCGCTATGGCTTCAACGACTTCAAGCTCAAGGGCGGCGTGCTGCGCGGCGAGGAGGAGATCGAAGCGGTCACCGCGCTGGCCGAGCGCTTCCCCGAAGCGCGCATCACCCTCGACCCCAACGGCGCCTGGTCGCTCAAAGAGGCCATCGCCCTGTGCCGCGACCAGCACCAGGTGCTGGCCTACGCCGAAGACCCGTGCGGCGCCGAGAACGGCTATTCCGGCCGCGAAGTGATGGCCGAGTTCCGCCGCGCCACCGGGCTGCGCACCGCCACCAACATGATCGCCACCGACTGGCGGCAGATGGGCCACGCGATCCAGTCCCAGGCCGTGGACATCCCCCTGGCCGACCCGCATTTCTGGACCCTGCAAGGTTCGGTGCGGGTGGCGCAGATGTGCCACGACTGGGGCCTGACCTGGGGTTCGCACTCGAACAACCACTTCGACATTTCCCTGGCCATGTTCACCCAGGTCGGTGCGGCGGCGCCGGGCGACATCACCGCGCTGGACACCCACTGGATCTGGCAGGATGGCCAGCGCCTGACCCGCGAGCCACTGCGCATCGTCGATGGCCATGTGCGCGTGCCGGCGCGACCAGGCTTGGGCGTAGAGCTGGATGAAGACCAGCTGATGAAGGCCCATGAGTGCTACCGCAACATGGGGCTGGGTGCGCGCGATGACAGCGTGGCGATGCAGTACCTGGTGCCGGGGTGGAGCTTCGATAACAAGCGGCCTTGCCTGGTGCGTTGAGGTCGGGTGAATGGCACCGGCTTCGCCGATGTTCGCGGGCGAGCCCGCTCCTACAGGTACAGCGCAAACCCTGTAGGAGCGGGCTTGCCCGCGAATAGGCCCGTGCAGGCGACAAATCTCTTTACGCCCGCATTACCTGTTCGCAAACACCACCGCCGCCGCCCGCACCTTCTTCCCGCCGAACAAACTCATGCGCTGGAACTGCCCATGGCTGACCGGCAGGTGCTGGCAGTCCAGCGCCTGGCGATGCCGGGCATGGTCGGTATCCGGGTCATGCAAATACACGAAATCATCATCGCACCCGGTCACCAGCACCCAGTGCGGGGCCTTGGTGCGGGTCAGTTGGTAATTGCTGATCAGCACCAGCACCAAACCACCTTCACCCAGCACGCTGGGCAGGTCGAGAGGCCCACGTGCCCGCTGCACGTCGGTTTCCTGCAACTCGGCACAGAAGTCCTCGTGCACCAGTTGCATCACCTCCTTCTTGTTGGCCTGGCGCACGCCGTCGAGGAACAACGGCCCGTCGGTGCTCAGGTGCAGACGTACACCAAAGCCTCGGCGCCAGGCTGCCAGGGCCAGCCCCTGCGGGCTGCAACCACCGTGGCCGGAAGTCATGAACACGGTTGTCGCCTCGCGCCAGATCCGCACTTCTTCCCGTCGGCTAGGCTCGCACCCAGGGCGTAGCGCAGCCATGGCCATCAACAGGCAGGCCGGGCCGCAGGTGAAGTCGGTGGTCTGGGCGTAGTAGGGCACGCTGCGCGCCTTGCCGGCCGGGCGCTGGACGATGCGTTTCTCGTAGCGCAGGGCACTGGCGTGGTCTTCGTAGTAGTCCTCGACCTGGGCGAAGCGCCGGTAGCCGTGACGTTCATACAGGGCGATGGCCTTCGGGTTGTCCGCCCGCACTTCAAGTCGCAGGTAGGCGCGCTCATGCTCCAGGGCGCACTGCTCGGCCCGTTCGAGCAGGCGCGCGCCCAGCCCTTCGCCACGGGCCTGGGGCGCGATGGCGATGGAGTACAGGCGCGCCAGCGAAGTGCCGCGGTGGAACAGCAGCAGTGCGTAGCCCATCACCTGCTCATCACGCTGCGCCACCAGCAAGCTGGCGTGAGCGTGGGCGAGCATCCAGCGAAAGCTGCGCGGGGTGAGCCGGTCCGAGGCGAAGCATTGGTTCTCGAGTGCCAGCAAGGCAGGCAAGTCGTCGATGTTTGCGAGGCGAAATTCGATTTCCATAGGGCCGCCGTAAAAGTTGCGTAATGAAACGGGACATTCGAAAAACATCGTGCTTAATAGAAGGGTGTGTCTCCAACACAGGGCTTCAGCGATGTCTTCGTTTCAAGAACCGTTATCAGGCTTTACCGAGGAAAGTTCGTCTTCTGCAAACAGTGGTTATATATATCCACTGGCCAGCGATACCAAGTCAAGCCAATTGATGATAATCGTCGAGCGGCGTGAAGACTGGGCATCCTACCTGCCCAGCGAGGATGTAGTCACCGCGCAGGAGTATTTGGAACAGCCTCGGGAGTGTGTGTCCGGGCAGCGCGTCCAGGTAATAAACCTCTGCCGTAATTATCGATACCTGGGCCACGGTTATTATTGTTCGTTGTTGGCGGAAGCGCGCGGGCATCATGTAATTCCGTCGGTAAAAAGTATCAGTGAACTGACGCGCAAATCTTTGTATGGGTTGGCCTTGGATGACATGGCGGGCAGCTTGGAAAGTGCCTTGGCCAACCACCCGTACGGGGAAACCGAGGGCTTCACCTTGACCTTGTATTTCGGCCGCACCGACCTGGAACCCTTGCAGGATATCGCCCGCCAGCTGTTCGAAGCGTTTCCCTGCCCGATCCTGCTGGTGGAGTTTCGCAAGACCAGCACCTGGCATATCGCCGGGGTCAAGGCCGGCGCCCTGCACAAGCTGCGCGAAAGCCAGCAGGACCAGTTCGCCAACGCCCTCGACGGCTTCAGCCGAAGGCTCTGGCGCCAACCCCGCTCACGCCGGGTGGCGCGCTACGACCTGGCGATTTTGCACGACCCCGACGAGGCTTTGCCGCCGTCCAATGCCCAGGCGCTGGAGCGCTTCGTGCAGGTCGGGCACAAACTGGGTATCGACGTGGAACTGATCGGCAAGAAGGACTACGCCCGCCTGGCCGAGTACGACGCGCTGTTGATCCGCGAGACCACCAGCGTCGACAACCACACCTACCGCTTCGCCAAGAAGGCCGAAAGCGAGGGGCTGGTGGTGATGGACGACCCGGCCTCGATCCTGCGGTGCACCAACAAGGTCTACCTGACCGACCTGCTGCGCAGCAACCGCCTGGCCATGCCGGCCAGCGAAATCCTCTACCGCGATAACCCGCAGGAGTTGGAGCGGGTAGGGGAGCGCCTGGGCTTTCCCTTGGTGCTGAAGATTCCCGATGGTTGTTTCTCGCGCGGGGTCATCAAGGTGCAGGACCAGGCGCAACTGCTGGTCGCCACCGCAGAACTGTTCGAGCACTCGGTACTGCTGCTGGCCCAGGAATACCTCTACACCGAATACGACTGGCGCATTGGCGTGCTCAACCGCAAGCCGATCTTCGCCTGCCAGTACTTCATGTCCAAGGGCCACTGGCAGATCTTCAACCACCAGGCCCAGCGCGGCGAGGTCAATGGCGAGTGCCGCACCCTGGCCGTGCACGAGGCGCCGCGGGCAGTGGTGGAACTGGCCGTGCAGGCCGCCAATTTGATCGGCGACGGGCTTTACGGCGTCGATCTCAAGCAGGTGGGCGAGCGCGTGGTGGTGATCGAGGTCAACGACAACCCCAACCTCGATGCCGGTATCGAGGATGCCTACCTACAGGACGACCTCTACACCCTGGTGCTCGAAGAATTCATCCGCCGCCTGGAGCAGAAGCGCCGCGGCCATGCCTGGTAACGAGGACACCCCATGATCAAGCGCTACGGCCTGGCTCACGGCCAGTTGCATGAATGCACCGGGCTGGACGCCGAGGTGCTGCTGTTCGTCAACCCCGACAGCGCCGAACGGGAAATGCTGCACGCCTGGTTCCACCTCGACGCCCATGCCCTGGCGTCGGCGCTGGACCCGGACGAAGTCTCGCGCCTGGAGTCGCACCGCGATGGCCTGTACCTGATCTGGAAGCGCCCGGAAAGCTACACCGGCGGCGACAGCTTCGCCTTCCAGGTGTCGTCGTTCGGCATGCTGCTGGGCGAGCAGCGCCTGGTGCTGATCGCCCCGGACGCCTCGTTGCTGGATAGTCTCGGCAGCCGCCATGCGCTGGAGCAGCCGCTGGATGTGCTGCTGGCCATTTTGCTGGACAACCTGCACCACTACCTGGGCCACCTGAAGGTCATCAAGCTGGTTGCCCGCGAGTTGCAGCAGCGTTTCGAGCAGTCGCTGGAAAACCATCACCTGATGCAGATGTTCAACCTCAGCGAGAGCCTGATCCACTACATCAATGCCATCCACAGCAACGGCGCGGTGCTTGCCAGGCTGCGCCTGCATGGCGAGAAGCGCCACTTCGGCGACCAGGCGCTGGCCCTGATCGACGACCTGATCGTGGAGAACACCCAGTGCCACAAGCAGGCCGAGATCTACTCCACGGTGTTCGCCGGGCTCATGGATGCACGCGGCAACCTGGCCAACAACGCGATGAACGAGACCCTGCGCAAGCTGACGCTGATCAACGTGGTGTTCCTGCCGCTGAACCTGATCGCCAGCATCGGCGGCATGTCGGAGTTCAGCATGATGACCGCCGCGCTGCCGTGGTGGCTGGCCTATGCGCTGCTGGTGCTGGCGATGATGAGCGTGGGGGTGCTGATGGTGCTGGTGCTCAAGCGCGTGGCGCGGGGCAGGGCGCGCACCGAGCGACCGTTGCAACGCCCCGCCCCTTCGTTTCCCGGTATTGCCAATTGGAGGACGCCATGAGCAATGTGCAGATCGGCCTGATGATCGTGTCGATGATTCTGATTTTCGCGGCGGTGAGTTTCTATTGGGACCACAAGGGGCAATAGCGCAGTTCTGTGGGAGCGGTCTTGTGTCGCGAAAGGGGCGCAGAGCGCCCCCAGGTGACCGTATGGCAGCTGATATCTGGGGCCGCTTCGCGCCCCTTTCGCGACACAAGGCCGCTCCTACAGGCTTCTTGTAATCGCCACCTCGGAATCCGCCGAGGTGATGTATTCGTGCCATCAGTTTTTTCGTACACTCCGGCCACTACAGCTGGCAATGGAGTGCGCAACATGCATCGTGGTATCGGCCTGATCCTGGCCTTGAGTGTGTTGTACCTGCAGCCGACCCAGGCCAGCGAGCCGCCCGCCGACCCCTTGCTCGACCCGCCCGCCGCCGCCCAGGCCACGGGTCAGAACGCCCGCGGCGTACTGCGCGCCCGCGACCAGGCGGTGCTGGCCAGCGAACTGGCCGGGCGCATCGTCGAGATGCCCTACGCCGATGGCGAGGACTTCAAGAAAGGCGCCGTGCTGGCGCGCTTCGATTGCAGCGCCTACCAGGCCCAGCTCAATGCCGCCCAGGCCTCGGTGCGGGCGGCGCGCGAAGAACTCAACCACAACCGGCAACTGGCTGCGCTCAAGTCCGTGGGGCAGTTCGCCGTGTCCCTGGCCGAAGCCAAGCAGGCCCAGGCCCAGGCCGAAGCCCAGGTGTACCAGGTGCAGGTCAAGCGCTGCGTGGTCAACGCGCCGTTCGACGGCCGCGTGGTACAGCGTCGCGCCCAGCCCCATGAAAGTGTGTCCAGCGGTGCGGCGTTGCTGGAGGTGGTGGACAACCGCTCGCTGGAGATCCAGCTGCTGGTGCCGTCGCGCTGGCTGGCGCGGCTCAAGCCGGGGCAGGCCTTCGACTTCATTCCCGACGAAACCGGCACGCCGCTGCGGGCTCAGGTCAAGCGCGTAGGTGCGCGTATCGATGAAGGCAGCCAGACCCTGCTGCTGATCGGCGAGCTGCCCGGCGACGCCAAGGGCCTGCTGGCCGGCATGAGCGGCACGGCACGCTTCGCGGAGCTGCAATGACCGCCGCCGCCCAGGTGACGGCCGAGCGCGTGTTCGCGCTGTTCCTCGGCCTTCAGCAACAGGCGCGCCAGGCCAGCAGCAGCGAGCAGCTGGCGTTTTCCATGGTCAACGACGGCCAGGCGCTGTTCGGTTTTCGCCATGCCGCCTTGCTGATCGCGGGCAAGGTACAGGCACTCACCGGCATCAGCGTGGTGGAGGCCAACGCGCCGTTCGTCGCCTTCGTCGAGCGCGCCGCAGCCGCCTTGCCCGCCCAGGCCCAGGCCGTGGACCCGGCCGGGCAGGACGAACAGACCCTGCTCGACTGGCAGTCACTATCCGCCGCTCACGCCTACTGGCTGCCCTTGCTCGACCGCCAGGGCCAGCCGTTCGGTGGCCTGTGGCTGGCCCGCGACCAACCCTTCAGCCCGGCTGAGCAAACCCTGCTGGCCCAGCTTGCACAAACCTATGCCCACGCCTGGCAGGCCCTGCGCCCCGGCAAGCCCTGGCGCCTGCGCTGGCCCAAGCGCCGCTTGCTGATGCTGCTGGGCGCCGCCTTGCTGGTACTGCTGGTACCTGTGCGCCAGTCGGTACTGGCGCCGGCCGAAGTGGTGCCGCTGGGCGGCCGGGTGGTCACCGCGCCCCTGGAGGGGGTGGTCGCCGAATTCCTGGTCAAGCCCAACCAGGAGGTCGCTGCCGGTGAATTGCTGGTGCGCTTCGACGCCACCACCCTCAAGGCCCAGGCCGATGTCGCCGAGCGCTCGCTGGGGGTGGCCGAGGCTGAGCTCAAGGCCAATACCCAGCGGGCGTTCAGCGATGCCGAGTCGGGCGCGCGCCTGGACCTGCTGGCCGCGCGGGTGGAGCAGAAACGTGCCGAACTCGACTACGCCCGCCAGTTGCTGGCGCGCAGCGAAATTCGCGCCGAGCGCGCCGGCATTGCGGTGTTCGCCGACGCCGAGCGCTGGACCGGCAAGCCGGTGCAAACCGGCGAGCGCCTGATGCAACTGGCCGACCCGGCCCAGGCCGAGCTGCGTATCGAGCTGCCGATCGGCGATGCCATTGGCCTGCAACACGGTGCCGAAGTGGCGCTGTTCCTCGACAGCGACCCCCTGCACCGCCACAGCGCCGCCCTCGAGCGCGCCGCCTACGAAGCCCAGGCCACCGCCTCCGGGCAACTGGCCTACCGCCTCGATGCACGCTTCGACGAGGCGCCGCCGCGTATCGGCCTGCGCGGCACTGCCAAGCTGTATGGCGAGCGTGCGCCGCTGGCCTATTACCTGCTGCGCCGACCGCTGGCTGCGCTACGCCAAGGGTTGGGCTTCTGATGCTGCCCGCCCTGCGCGCCGACTTGCAGCTGTCGCCAGCCGCGCCGGGCCTGGACGGCGCCCCGCAGTGGACGTTGGCCGACCCGTTGCGCGGGCGCTATTTCAAGCTCGGCGCCAGTGCCGTGCGCCTGCTGCGCCACTGGGCCCTGGGCGAGCCACAGCGCGTGCTGGCCGCCGCCAATGCCGAGCCAGGCGTGCCGCTGGACGCCGACGCGCTGGAAGACCTGTTCCACTTCCTTGGCCAGTACGACCTGCTCAGCGCGCAAGACGCCGCCC
>NZ_JBNNVR010000041.1:0-42035 GCF_050280645.1 Pseudomonas sp. NPDC089554 | reverse complement strand
GAGGAAACCGCCATGAGTCGTGAAGCTTTGCAGGAATCGCTGTCCGCGGTGATGGATAACGAAGCGGACGAACTGGAACTTCGTCGGGTGCTGAGTGAGGCCGAGCGTCTGGTCAAGGCCGGCGTCAAGGAGATCCTGGTGATCTCCCAGGACACCAGCGCCTACGGCGTGGACGTGAAGTACAAGACCGACTTCTGGAACGGCCGCCCGGTCAAGACCCGCATGCTCGAGCTGTGCGAGGCCCTGAGCAGTCTGGGCGCGTGGGTGCGCCTGCACTACGTGTACCCGTACCCGAACGTCGACGACGTGATCCCGCTGATGGCCGCCGGCAAGATCCTGCCGTACCTGGACATCCCCTTCCAGCACGCCAGCCCCAAAGTGCTCAAGTCGATGAAGCGCCCGGCCTTCGAAGACCGCACCCTGGCGCGTATCAAGAGCTGGCGCGAGCAGTGCCCTGAGCTGGTGATCCGCTCCACCTTCATCGTCGGCTTCCCCGGCGAGACCGAGGAAGACTTCCAGTACCTGCTGGACTGGCTGACCGAAGCCCAGCTCGACCGCGTCGGCTGCTTCCAGTACTCGCCGGTCGAAGGCGCCCCGGCCAACGACCTGGGCCTGGACGAAGTGCCGGACGACATCAAGCAAGACCGCTGGGACCGCTTCATGGCCCACCAGCAAGCGATCAGCGCCGCGCGCCTGCAACAGCGCATCGGCAAGGAAATCGAAGTGCTGATCGACGAAGTCGAGGAACAGGGTTCGGTCGGCCGCAGCTTCTTCGATGCCCCGGAAATCGACGGCAGCGTGTTCATCGACGGTGACCACGGCTTCAAGCCGGGCGACAAGGTACGTTGCCGCATCGTCGATGCCGACGAGTACGACATGTGGGCCGAGCCTATCTGAGGCCGCTACCCGTCGACCCTGAGCCCCGCCTACTGGCGGGGTTCGTTTTTGCATCTATGGTGTGAGGAAAGGCCCACTGCAGGGCCATGGAATCGCCCCGCCATGCCATCACCCATGACGTTGCACACCCCGCACGTTCACGACTACCCGGAACTGGTGCAGGTCTGGGAGGACGCCGTGCGCGCCACCCATGACTTTCTCCCCGACGCCTACATCGTGCTGCTGCGCGAACACGTGCTGCGCCGCTACCTGGACGCCGTGATGCTGGTGTGTTGCCGCGATCGTACGCGGCGCATCCTGGGCTTTGCCGGGGTATCCAACGGGCGCGTGGACATGCTCTTCGTCACCCCGCAATACCACGGCCAGGGCGTGGGCAAGCACCTGCTGCACTACGCCATCGACGAGCTCAACGCCGAACGCCTGGACGTCAACGAACAGAACCCCAAGGCGCTGGGCTTCTACCTGCACGAGGGCTTCGAGGTCACTGGCCGCTCGGCCACCGACGGCCTTGGCCAGCCCTACCCGTTACTGCACTTGAGGCTGGTGCGCAATAACGGCGCAGATTCCCGGGCTGACTGACGCCCGGAGAGGTACAATGAGCGCTTTCCTTCTTTGCGTGAACCACTGTCCATGTCAGAACCTGTGCGCCTGTCCAAACGTCTTATCGAACAGCTTGGCTGTTCCCGTCGGGAGGCTGAACTGTACATCGAGGGCGGTTGGGTCACGGTCGATGGCATCGTGGTCGAGCAGCCGCAGTTCAAAGTGCAAGAGCAACGCATCGAATTGCTGCCCGGCGCCCGCGCCGAAACCCTCGAGCCGGTCACCCTGTTGCTCAACCAGCCAGCCGGGCTGGACGCCGAAACCGCACGCGCAAGCATGACCCTGGCCAGCCTCAGCGAGGCCCACCGCGAAGGCGTACGCCCTCTGCACGGGCACTTCGCCCGCCAAGCCTGCGTAGCCCCCCTGGAGGCCGGTGCCAGCGGCCTGCAGCTGTTTACCCAGGATTGGCGAGTGACCCGCAAGATCGACAGCGAGATCCGCCGCCTGGAACAGGAATATATCGTCCAGGTCAGCGGCGAAGCCAAGGCATCGGCCCTGGAGCGCCTGGCCCGTGGCGTGACCTACAAAGGCCACGAACTGCCGAAGGCCAAGGCCAGCTGGCAGAGCGAAAGCCACCTGCGCGTGGCCCTGAAGAACCCCCAACCCGGCCAGATCGCCCAGCTGTGCGCCAGTGTCGGCCTCAGCGTGCAGGGCCTGCGCCGCATCCGCCTGGGCGGCGTGCCGATGGGCAAGCTACCCTTGGGGCAGTGGCGCTACGTGGCCAGCAGCGAACGTTTCTAGCATTACCAGCGCCGCCGAATGCGGCACTTGAACAGGATCGGCTTCAACATGAACCACAATGATGTACTGCGCAGCCTGCGCTACATGCTCAAGGTCAACGACGCCAAGATGACCGAGATCATTGGGCTGACGGGTCTGGACGTGAACCCGGTAGTGCTCGCCACCTACCTCAAGAAAGAGGAAGAGCCCGGTTTCGTGCGCTGCCCCGAGCGGGTGATGGCGCACTTTCTCGATGGCCTGGTGATTCATCGCCGCGGCAAGGACGACAGCCGCCCAGCGCAGCCAGTAGAACTGCCAGTGACCAACAACACCATCCTCAAGAAATTGCGGGTGGCCTTCGAGCTCAAGGAAGACGACCTGCACACGATTCTCAAGGCGGTCAACTTCCCGGTGTCCAAGCCAGAGCTCAGCGCACTGTTTCGCAAGGTCGGCCACGACAACTACCGCCCCTGTGGCGACCAGTTGCTGCGCAACTTCCTCAAGGGCCTGACCCTGCGCGTGCGCGGCTGAAGGCCATGCAGCATAGCGTCTCGCCGGTCGGTATCGTGCGCTCCTGCTTCAAGGAAAAGTTCGCCATTCCGCGCCAGCCACAGCTGGCCCCGGCAGCACGCGGCACCCTCGAGCTGCTGCCGCCGTTCGACCAGGGCGATGCGGTCGAGGGGCTGGAGCAAGTCAGCCACGTCTGGTTGCTGTTCCTGTTCCACCAGGCCCTGGAAGACAAGCCTCGCCTGAAGGTGCGCCCACCAAGGCTGGGCGGCAACAAGAGCATGGGCGTGTTCGCCACCCGCGCCACCCACCGCCCCAATGGCATCGGCCAGTCGGTGGTGCGCCTGGAGGGCGTGGAGCCTGGTCGGTTGCTGTTATCGGGCATCGACTTGCTCGATGGCACGCCGGTGCTGGATATCAAGCCCTACGTGCCCTACGCCGACAGCATCACGCAGGCGAGCAATGCAATGGCCAGCGAGGCGCCCGCGCCGATTGAGGTGCGGTGGAGCGATACCGCTTTGCCCCAGGCCCATGGGCATGCGCAGCGCCTGGGCGAGCCGCTGGTGGAACTGATCGAGCAGTGTCTGGCCCAGGACCCTCGCCCGGCCTACCAGGTGCCGCCGCCGGAGCGGGTATATGGGGTGAAGTTCTGGGATGTGCAGGTGCGCTGGCATTACCCAACGCCGGAGGTGATTCGGGTGCTGGAAGTGATGCCTGAGTGATGTACAGGCAATAAAAAACGCAGGCCAAGCCTGCGTTTTTTTTTATTGCGTACGCCTTACTTCTCGACGAACGCACGCTCGATCAGGTAATCGCCCGGCTCACGCATGCGTGCGGAAATCTTCAGGCCGAAGCTGTCGAGCACTTCGCTGGTTTCGTCGAGCATGCTTGGGCTGCCGCAGATCATCGCGCGGTCGTCCTGCGGGTTGATCGGTGGCAGGCCGATGTCGCTGAACAGCTTGCCGCTGCGCATCAGGTCGGTCAGACGGCCCTGGTTCTCGAACGGCTCGCGGGTCACGGTCGGGTAGTAGATCAGCTTGTCGCGCACGGCCTCACCGAAGAACTCGTTCTGCGGCAGGTGCTCGGTGATGAACTCGCGGTAGGCCACTTCGTTGACGTAGCGCACACCGTGAACCAGGATCACCTTCTCGAAACGCTCGTAGGTTTCAGGGTCCTGGATGACGCTCATGAACGGCGCCAGGCCAGTGCCGGTGCTCAGCAGGTACAGGTGCTTGCCGGGGTTCAGGTCGTCGAGTACCAGCGTGCCGGTGGGCTTCTTGCTGATGATGATCTCGTCGCCTTCCTTCAGGTGCTGCAACTGCGAAGTCAGCGGGCCATCGGGCACCTTGATGCTGAAGAACTCCAGGTGCTCTTCCCAGTTCGGCGACGCGATGGAATAGGCGCGCATGAGCGGGCGGCCGCTTTCCTGCTGCAGGCCGATCATCACGAACTGACCGTTCTCGAAGCGCAGGCCCGGGTCACGGGTGCACTTGAAGCTGAACAGGGTGTCATTCCAGTGATGCACACTGAGGACACGTTCGTGGTTCATGTTGCTCATCTAGGGGGCTCCTGAAGAAAAACGCAGCGCGCAAAACGCGCAGTTGCGCGATAGTTTAGGGGCAGCGAGAATATCTGTTAACTGAATTATCAAGATATGTCTTATCGGTTATATAGATATGCGATTCACACTCCGCCAGCTCCAGGTATTCGTCGCCGTTGCCCAGCATCAAAGCGTCTCCCGGGCCGCCAACGTGCTGGCTCTTTCGCAGTCGGCGGCCAGTACTTCCATCACTGAGTTGGAGCGCCAATCCAGCTGCCAGCTATTCGACCGCGCCGGCAAACGCCTGAGCCTCAATGCGCTGGGCCACCAGCTGCTGCCCCAGGCAGTGGCACTGCTCGACCAAGCCAAGGAAATCGAAGACCTGCTCAATGGCAAGTCCGGCTTCGGCTCGCTCGCAGTCGGCGCCACATTGACCATCGGCAACTACCTGGCCACGCTGCTGATCGGCAGCTTCATGCAGGTGCACCCGGAAAGCCAGGTGAAGCTGCATGTGCAGAACACTGCGCATATTGTGCAACAAGTGGCGCATTACGAAATTGACCTGGGTCTGATCGAGGGCGACTGCAACCACCCGGACCTGGAGGTGCAGCAATGGGTCGAGGACGAACTGGTGGTGTTCTGCGCGCCCCAACACCCTTTGGCCAAAGTCGGCCATGCCAGCATCGAGGCGCTGGCACACGAGGCGTGGATTCTGCGTGAGCAAGGCTCCGGCACGCGCCTGACCTTCGACCAGGCCATGCGCCATCACCGTGCCCACCTGAACATCCGCCTGGAGCTCGAACACACCGAGGCGATCAAGCGTGCCGTCGAGTCGGGCCTGGGCATCGGCTGCATTTCCCGCCTGGCTTTGCGCGATGCCTTCCGCCGCGGCAGCCTGGTGCCGGTGGAAACGCCAGAGCTGGACCTGCTGCGCCAGTTCTACTTCATCTGGCACAAGCAGAAGTACCAGACCTCGGCCATGCGCGAGTTTCTCGAACTGTGCCGCAGCTTTACCGCCGGGGTGCGGCGCAGTGACGAGATCGTCCTACCGACGATTGCCTAGGGTCTGTCTGAAATGTATCTGCACTCGCCCAGACTGCGTTGAAACGGGGCTCAGAATGCTCATGTACTCCAGTACACTCCGCTTCCTCGCCCCGTTTCGCCTTGTCTGGCCTTCGCGCAGACACATTTCAGACAGACCCTAGATAAGAATCACGCCCCACACCAGCGCCACCATGGCCATCGCCACCAGTTGCGCGGCGCTGCCCATGTCCTTGGCGTTCTTCGACAGGGGGTGGCGATCCAGCGAAATGCGGTCGATGGCGGCCTCGACTGCCGAGTTGAGCAACTCGACGATCAGCCCCAGCAGGCACACCACGATCAGGATCGCCCGTTCGGCCCGGGTGACCGGCAGCCAGAACGCGATGGGAATCAACACCACATTGAGCAGCACCAGTTGGCGAAACGCAGCCTCGCCCTTGAAGGCGGCGCGCAGGCCGTCCAGCGAATAGCCAGCGGCATTGAGGATACGTTTGAGGCCCGTCTGGCCTTTGAATGGCGACATGTGCGTGTATTTCATCGATGAAAGACCGGCAGGCTAACCCAGCCGGGGTCAAAAAAGCGTGAAGCAGCAGCCACTTAAGCGCCAGCAACCGACTCCAACTGTTGCAGCAGCAACGCGGCCTGGGTACGCGTGCGAACGCCCAGTTTGCGGAAGATCGCCGTGACATGGGCCTTGATGGTGGCTTCGGAAACGCTCAGCTCATAGGCGATCTGCTTGTTCAGCAAACCTTCGCAGACCATGGTCAGCACCCGGAACTGCTGGGGCGTCAAGCTGGCCAGGCCTTCGCTGGCGGCCTTGGCCTCGGCCGACACATCGACCTTGTCGAATGCCTGTGGCGGCCACCAGACTTCGCCATCGAGCACTTTCTTCACGGCATCCTGGATGGTTTCCAGCGGGCTGGACTTGGGAATGAAACCGCTGGCCCCAAACTCGCGGGACTTGACCACCACGGCCGCCTCTTCCTGGGCCGAAACCATCACCACGGGAATCTGCGGGTACTGGCCGCGCAACAGGACCAGGCCGGAAAAACCGTAGGCACCCGGCATGTTCAGGTCGAGCAGCACCAAGTCCCAATCGGCCTTCTCGGTCAGACGGGTTTCCAGCTCGGCGATGCTCGCCACCTCCACCAACCGCACCTGCGGGCCCAGGCCCAGAGTCACGGCTTGGCGCAGCGCACTACGGAACAGCGGGTGGTCATCGGCAATCAGGATTTCGTATGTGGCCATCGATCCAGGGGTCCTGTTCTTGAGCCAGGCGCATGGGAGGTAGGTGAGCGCCTGGCGGGCACTCAAGGCACGGCGAGCAACCTGGGTACGGCAGTATCGTCGCGGCCGAAGCGGCGCCAAGGATGCCGAGCGCGGTACAGGTGGTCAAGCCAATTGCCACCAAGCTCGCCCACCCTGGCTGTCAGCTTCGACAGTATGAACCAATCCGCCGCGCCTGCCCCTTGGACTATAGGAAGGTATGCAAACGCTGATGCGTTTCATCCTGGGCATCCAGCGGCAGGCGACGCTTGCCGCTCAGGTAATGCAGGCTGAACACATCCAGGTAGGCATCGAGCGCCTGGGAGGCACGCGCATCGCCAGCCAGGTCCAGGCACATGGCAGCCACCTCGGCGGTGCAGAAGTGGTCGTCACGCTTGGAGCGGCGCAACCGGTAGCGGGACATCTGCTCGGCTTGCAGGCTGAGTACCGGGAAGCGGTCCAGGTAGGGGCTCTTGCGGAACATCTTGCGCGCTTCGGTCCAGGTGGCATCGAGCAGGATGAACAATGGGCGCTTACCGGGCTCGCGCACCACTTCGCTGACCACCCTTTGCTCGGCAACGAACTCCCCTGGGAAGACGATATAAGGCTGCCACTGAGGCTGCTCGAGCAACGCCAGCAAACGGGGGTCGACCTCGGTGCGTTGCCAGCCGAAGGCCCAGGTGTCCGCCACCAGGTCAGCGATCAGCCAACCGGTATTGGTAGGCTTCAGTGGCTCGGTGTCGTGCATTACCAGGCACACCCCCGAGTCTGCATCGACCCGCGGTTTCCAGGCGCACAGGCAGTGCGTGGCAATCACCCGGCAATCCGGGCAACGCTCGGCACGTGAGCCACGGGCGATGAAAGGTTTATTGCTGCGGGCCAGGCGCTCGGCACGCAGGCGCGCTACCGCATGGCTCATGACGGCAGGCCTTGGGACAAGGTGGGGATCGACACAACGGCGACTCGACGAAAAACCAGCCGCCAGTCTACCAGAGCCCGCGTGTCTTTTGCCGTGCAGCCCAGCCTGCCGGTCCCTTATACTCGACTGCTTTGGCGGCCCGGCAGCGCACCACGGAACGCCGCCCGCCGGCGCAGGTCAAAGCGCCAGTTATCGAACCAGGAGAGATTCATGCTGCGTTTCATCGCCCCGACCCTGAGCCTGCTGCTCGCCCTGCCCTTGGCAGCCCAGGCGGCTTCCAAGCAGGACTATGAGCTGAACCAGATGCTGGAAAAGGTCGCCAAGGAAAGCAGCGTCGGCACCCCGCGCGCGGTCAACGAAGACATCCTCGACCAGGGCTACACGGTCGAGAAAGGCAAGGCGCTGGTCAACCACCTGAGCGTGCGTGAAGACCATGCCCAACGGATGCTGCAAAACCCTTCGCTGGTCCGCAGCCAGCTGGGTGACAGCGTCTGCCGTAATAACGGTTACCGTCAGTTGCTGTCCAAGGGCGCCGTGCTGGTCTATCGCTTCACCATCTACAAGACCAACCAACCGGTCATGGACCAGGCTTTCGACGCCGCCAGCTGCACCGCCGGCAGCAAGAAGAAGTAAGTCACACCACCCGGTCACCCTCTGTGGCGCGCCGCTGCTCCTCATCGGCGCGCAATTCCGCCAGCAGCGCCTGCATGTAACGCGAATGCAGCACTTGCCCTTGCAGCCTGCGCAAACATTCATCCTCCAGGCTTACCTGGTTGGCTTGCGCGGCATATGCAAGCTGCCGATACAACTTGGCATCCACCTCGATGACCAGCCGGTGCATAGGTCTACCTCGCGGTATCGCGCCCCTGTCTGTTGTCAGTTAATCAAAGCCTCACAAAGATTGGATCCCATCCGACAGGCGGCTGTGGTGGCTTGATCCCGGCACGAAACCGTCCCAAGGTCTAGATTGATAGCGAACAGGCCACGCTTTTCCGGCAAGTGAAAACGGCTGCCGGAAAAGCGTGGCCTGGTGCAGAACAATAATGACCACGAGATGGACCCCCACCACTGCATCATGGCCTTGAAGGCCTACTGCAATGCTCGGGATGCACACTCGAGCCACAGCAGCCAGCGACGCACGCAGTGTCGCGGCCGGGACACACCATCGGCCCGGTCAGAGGTTTTGCTGCAGAAGGAGACGTTGAATGCCTTACCTACCGAATGAACGCCTGTTCAATCATTTCAGGGACCACGGTATCGACCTGAGCAAGCTTGACGACCAGTTGCAACTGGTCGCCCCTGACAGCCCCAACCTGCCGCTGTACCGCGACATGCTACTGACCGTCCTGCGCATGGCCCACGACGATGCCGACCGCTGGAGCGCCAAGATCACCCTGCAGGCCCTGCGCGAGCTGGACCACGCCTTCCGCACCCTGGCGCGCTACCGGGGCAGGCGCAAGGTCACGGTATTCGGCTCGGCCCGCACACCCCAGGAACACCCGATGTATGCCTTGGCCCGGGAGCTGGGGGCCAGCCTGGCACGCTCCGAACTGATGGTCATCACCGGAGCCGGTGGCGGCATCATGGCTGCTGCCCACGAAGGCGCCGGCAGCGAGCACAGCCTGGGATTCAACATCACCCTGCCCTTCGAGCAGCACGCCAATGCCACGGTGGACGGCACCGACCGGCTGCTGCCGTTCCATTTCTTCTTCATTCGCAAGCTGTTCTTCGTCAAGGAGGCCGATGCCCTGGTGCTCTGCCCTGGAGGCTTCGGCACCCTCGATGAGGCGCTGGAAGTATTGACCTTGATCCAGACCGGCAAGAGCCCATTGGTACCGGTGGTGCTGCTGGACTCTCCCGGCGGCAGCTTCTGGAGCGATGCCCTGGGCTTCATCACCCGTCAACTGGAAGAGAACCGCTACATCCTGCCCACCGACCTGAAACTGGTAAGCCTGGTGCACAGCGCCGAGGACGCGGTGGAGGAAATCAAGCAGTTCTACCGCAACTACCACTCCAGCCGCTGGCTGAAGAACCAGTTTTCGATCCGCATGCATCACCCACTCAGCGAGGCGGCATTGCTGGATATACAGGAAGGCTTCGCCGACCTGCGCCTGAGCGGCAAGTACCACCAGGCCGCCGACAGCGGCTTCGAACACGAGGTGGGCAACTTCAGCCACCTGACCCGGCTGACCTTCGCGTTCACGGGGCGCGACCAGGGGCGCCTGCGCGAACTGGTGGACTTCATCAACCTGCCGGAGAACTGGGCCAAGCCCCAGCCCATGCACACCACCCAGCGGGCTCGAGACGCCCTGAAAGCCAGCTGAAACGAAAACGGCCTGCATGGCTGACCCGCACAGAAGGCAAGGTCAGCCATGCAGGCCGTCAATCGTCCAGGCTCCGCCCGCTGAGCAGGCGACCAATCATGTCCATGGGGTAGCCACGGTAGGCCAGGAAGCGGGTTTGTTGCGCGCGGCTGCGGGGGTCTTGCGGCCGCAGGCCAGCAAACTTGCGCTGCCAGACATCCTGTAAACGGGCCGACCAATCGATGCCACACTCGCGTAGGGCCTGGTCGATATCACCCCGGTTCAAACCACGCTGGCCTAGTTCCTCGCGAATACGCGCGGGGCCGTAGCCGGCATTGGAACGATGGTTTATGAAGCTCTCGAGGTAACGCGCTTCGCTGAGCAGACCGTCTTCGGTCAGCCGATCGAGGGCTTGCTCGATCAGCTCATCCGAAGCGCCGCGCTGACGCAGTTTGCGCGTCAGCTCGACACGACCGTGCTCGCGTCGTGCGAGCAGGTCCATGGCTGTCCGCCGGACGGCGACGGGGGTGTCGAGTACGACGGACATGGGGCCGATCAATAACCGGCGTCAGCGTCAGCCAGATCGTCGGCACCAGCCTCTGCAGCAGCGGTCTTGCCAGCAGCGGCAACGGCACCAGCATTCAGCAGTTTCTCGCGAATCTGCTTCTCGATTTCGCCGCCGATTGCAGGGTTCTCTTGCAGGTACTTGGCGGCGTTCGCCTTGCCCTGACCGATCTTGTTGCCTTGGTAGCTGTACCAGGCACCGGATTTTTCGACCAGGCCCTGGGAAACCCCCAGGTCGATGATCTCGCCGTTGCGATAGATGCCCTTGCCGTAGAGGATTTGGAACTCGGCCTGGCGGAACGGCGGAGCGACCTTGTTCTTGACGATCTTCACGCGGGTTTCGCTACCGACCACCTCGTCGCCTTCCTTGACCGCGCCGGTACGGCGAATGTCCAGACGTACCGAGGCGTAGAACTTCAGGGCGTTACCACCGGTGGTGGTTTCCGGGCTGCCGAACATCACGCCGATCTTCATACGGATCTGGTTGATGAAGATGACCAGGCAGTTGGCGTTCTTGATGTTGCCGGTGATCTTGCGCAGCGCCTGGGACATCAGGCGGGCTTGCAGGCCCACGTGCATGTCGCCCATCTCGCCTTCGATCTCGGCCTTGGGCACCAGGGCCGCCACGGAGTCGACGATGATCACGTCGACCGCGTTGGAGCGCACCAGCATGTCGGTGATTTCCAGGGCCTGCTCGCCGGTGTCCGGCTGGGACACCAGCAGGTCGTCGACGTTGACACCCAGCTTGCCGGCGTACTCAGGGTCGAGGGCGTGCTCGGCGTCGACGAAGGCGCAGGTGGCGCCATTCTTCTGGGCTTCGGCGATGACCGACAGGGTCAATGTGGTTTTACCCGAGGATTCCGGACCGTAGATTTCGACGATACGACCTTTCGGCAGGCCGCCAATGCCCAGGGCGATGTCCAGGCCCAGGGAGCCGGTGGAGATGGCTGGAATAGCCTGGCGCTCATGGTCGCCCATGCGCATGACCGCGCCTTTGCCGAATTGACGTTCGATCTGACCCAGGGCCGCAGCCAAGGCGCGCTTCTTGTTGTCGTCCATTGAAATCCTCACGTGATCGACTTGGCCCTGATGGGCAGAACAACTGTATAAGTAGCCAGTATTATTCCACAGGGAAAAGATTCCGCAACCCCCGTCGAGCGATTTACTCGGCACCAAGCTGTAACAAGCCGTCTAACGCGGCGATTACCGTCTGTCGACGCACCGCTTCGCGGTCGCCGTCAAAGTGCCGCCGCTCGCTGCTGACGTGGCTGCCATCGGCCCAGGCCAGCCACACGGTGCCCACTGGTTTGGCAGGCGAACCACCATCGGGGCCGGCCACGCCGCTGACCGCTACGGCAAAGCGCGCACCGCTGGCGGCCTGGGCACCGCGCACCATGGCCTCGACCACTTCCTGGCTGACCGCGCCGACCTCGGCGAACAGCGTCTGCGGCACGCCCAACTGACGGGTTTTCTGGCTGTTCGAATAGGTGACGTAGCCGGCCTCGAACCAGGCCGAACTGCCGGGAATACGGGTAATGGCCTCAGCGATGCCGCCGCCGGTGCAGGACTCGGCGGTGCTCACCTGAGCGTTGAAGCGTCGCAGGTGTTCGCCCAGGCGGGTGGAAAGAACGGTGATCGGGTCCATGGCGGGGCTCCTTGGCAGGACAGCCCACTACCCTACCACCCTCAGGGTCGCAGCGCGCGCACATAGGCCTGACAGGCGCGCAGCGCGATCAATCCTCGGTCGCCGTCGTCGGTGATGGCGACAATTCGTCGAGCATGCGCCGGGTCAAGTCGGGCGCGTACGGGGCCATGATCCACGCCGCGGGTGCCGGGGGTGGCAGGCACTGTGGAGCAGGAGGCGTCGCGCTCGACCAGGACTGACAGCCGCAAATCAGCAGTAGCCAGACGGTCACGCAGGCGAGCCTGAGTGTGTTGCGCATCGGTAAGCTCCTGGAAATATCGGGTTTCACTGTCGTGCAGGCGCTGCTCGAGGGCCTGGCGCCGCCCGTGCTCGGCTAGCAGCTGGTCATTGAGCGCTTCGGCTTGCGCCGTTCGTTGTTGCGCCTGAAGTGCGTCCGACTCAGCCAACTGCCGTTCGTAGCGCCAAGCCTGGACCTGCCAGGCCAGCGCTGAGGACAGCACCATGAGCATTGCGTACACCCCCAGTTGCAAGCGGCTCAGCACAGCACCTCCCGGGCCCGGGCCCAAAGCTTGAGGCGGTCGTCCAAACCATTTAGGCCGCCGTTGATATGCCGGGTGATACGGTTGAACTCGCCACGGTCGGCCAGGGCATTGAGCCCGCGCGACTGCCAGAACCATGCCGCCGACTCGCAGGCCCAGCGCGGCTGTTCGAGCAGTTGCGGCTGCGCCAGCAGGCGCTCGTCGCCGAACAGCGCGCGGCTGCACGCCTGGTAGTTGTTGTAGCCAGTGACCTGGATCAGGCCGCGGCCGCAGTAGCGTTGGCCATCGCCATCGGCCTGAGGCGTGTTGCCCAAGCGCAGGGCCAAGGTGCCGGTGTCATAGCGTGCCAAGTAGCGGTCGCTGCCCAGTTCCTTGACGTAGCGCAGTTGGCCGGACTCGTGGCCGACCTGGGCCAGGAACGCCGCCACGCGTTTCGGGGTGTCGATGTCCCAGCACGGCATTGCGGTGTTCAAGGCAGGAAGAAAAACGCCCGCGACAGCGCGGGCGTTGGGAAGGATCTGCAACAGTTGTTGCTCGGTGAGCATCGTCACCTCCTTGTGTGAGGTCATGGGGTGTCCGAGTACGCAAACTGACACGCGCTAGGCCTTGCTACCCCCACCCTGACGTGGCGCACTGCCCTTGGCTTTGGCCTTACCCGCCCTCCCCCCGCTGCACTGCACGGTGGTTCGCCAACCGGACTGGGTGAACACCTGCTCGACCGACTCGATCAGGTAGGTGCCATCGAGCCCATCGAGAAACCCTTTGGCCTCCAGGCTGCGCTCGGCGAACAGGTCGGTACGTCCGGTTAAATCCAGGCGCACATGTGCGGTGGCGCGGTTGAAGCTGGCCAGGCGTGCCCGGGCGGCTTGCTCGGCGGCGGCGCGGTTGGGGTACAGGTGGCGGTCGGTGTGCACCGGTTGCAGGCCGTCAGGCGCATCGGCGTTGCCCAGCTCGACCTCCACCAGCTTGCCGCTGGCGGTGTCCTGGTGGCGGGTACGCACCGCCTTGTGGGTGGTCTTGTCAGCCAGGCGGAACTGCCACTGGCTGACCTCCTGCCGCGTAACCGTCACCACCCCCAGCGGCTGGCCGCTGGCGCTTTGCCCGCCTTGACGCGGCAGCACCAGCAACTGGCCATTGGCGAGTTTGGCAGTGCAGTCGTACTGGCGGGCCAGCCGGGTGATGAAGTTGAAGTCCGACTCGCTGTACTGGTCCACCCGCGGCACGTTCGTGGCCACCGGGCAGACCGCCTGCCAGCCGTTGCGCGCGGCAATTTCGGCGACGATGCGTTGCAACGGCACCGCTTCCCAGCTACCGCTGCGGATGCTCTTGCCGGTACCGCGCATGTCGCTGGCCTTGCCGCGCACCACCAGGGTATCCGGCGGGCCGGACAGCTCGACCTCATCGACCGTATAACGGCCCAGCAAGGTCTGCGGCTGGCCGGCGTAGCCCAGGTGCACCTCCAGCACCGCGCCACGCGCCGGTAGCGCCAGGGCGCCGTCGCGGGCGTCGATGCGCAGCTCGAACTCGTCCGACTCCATGCCGGGCTTGTCGGTGGTGCGCATCAGTAGCAGGCGGTCGTTGATCAAGGTGGTGATGTCCTTGCCATCGGCCTTGATATTGAACACAGGTTGCATGGTTGAGGGCTCCGTGTGAGGGCTCAGTCCCAGAGTTGCACGCTGCTGGTCGCTACCAGGGGCAGCGCCGGCAGCACGATCCTCACCCCAGCGCGAAACGGCTGTGCTTCGTCTGCTAGCCCTTGGTTGATCGCCAGCACCCTCTCGACAGTGCCGTCGAGGTGGCCGTAGTAGTGCTGGCAAAGCGTGTCGAGCACGTCGCCTTCAGACGTTACGCAGGTCTTCGCCATAGCGGCTGAACTCCAGTGAGAAACCTTGTTTGCGTGGGATACCGCCGGCCAGCAAGTGAGCCTGCTCTTCTTCGATGCTGGTCAGGCACCAGGTGCCGAGCACTTCGCCGTAGCCGGTGGTGAGGCTCAGTGGCAGCAGTTGCCTGCCGATACTGCGCAGTGTCTGCAATTGGCCGAGGCCGCCTTTGAACGAGGGGAAAATCGCACCGCGAATGCTGATGCTTTCCTCACCCAGGCCCACGGCTTGTTGTGCACTTTCGCGGCCCAGGCGCTCCTGCCCGGCCCAGCGAAAGCGCGTTTGCCTACGCAGTTGGTCGAAGGCGGCGGTGTCGAGGTTGAAGTAATAAGGGTTGGCGTTCGGCTTGAGCGGTTGCAGCACCAACAGGTGGGGAAACGGTTTGATCGCTTGCGTCGGTGGCGTGGTGTTGGGCGCAAAACCCAGTGTTTCGAGCACGCCATCGACAGTCTTGCGCACCGCACCGACGGCCCGTTCGATAGCCGTACGGGCTTTGGCGGCGTGACCTGCGAAGGCGTCGATGCGTTCGCGCACCTGGCGTACCACAGCGACGGCCTGATCGTACTTGGCCGCCACTTTCTGCACCTGCTCCTGAGCCCTCGAAATAGCGCGCATGGTGCGTTGCAGGCGTGGGGCGATGAGCGGGCCAATCAGCGGCAGGGCCGACAGTTCGCCCGCCGCATCGCCCATGTGGCGGACTGCGTCGTCCAGCGGGTCGAGCATGGCGTCGGCACGCCGCTGCCCTGCTTCGCCCGCCTTGACCAAGGTATGCAGCGCGGCTTGCAGCTGCTCCAGGTAAGTCATGGGTTCTCCTCTAGGCCACGTGGGGTTGGTCGAATACCTGCACGTCGCGAGCCTGGCGCATCAGTTCGTTCAGCTGGCTTCGGGCGATAGCCTCGAGGCGCTGCTGGAACATGGGGTCGTCGAGGCTGTTGGTGAACGTGACAGGCGTGTTGGCGGTGAAGGTGAATTGCTGGTTGATCGGCGCGGGCGGCATCGTCGTGGAAACTGTAGATACTTGCTCCATTCGTTGGGCCGGAGCGCTACGTTCGGTCTCACGCATACTGGCGACGACGTCCCCAGGGCCTTTCCAGACGGGCTCGACGGAGGCTTGCTTGATCGGTAATTTGTCGATGATTGCAGGTACTGCGGCGGGTGGGCTTTCCTTGGCCTTCTGGCCATCGCTGAACCATGCCTTACCTAACGCACCACCGAGCTTGTCACCGATGAAGTTGCCGATTAGCCCACCTATCGGTGCGCCAATGACCGGCAGGACCGCAGCCCCGATCACCGATCCGATGACCGAGCCGGTCAGCCCGCCGACCGCCGCACCGTAGCCTTCGCCCTTCTCTTGGGCCGTGGTTGCCGTCTGGTACGTGTAGGCCGCCTTGAGGCCCGCATCGAGAAACGACATTTTGCTCATTGCCGATTTGGCTGCGCCAGTCGCTAGCGCCCCAAAAGAGCCGGTCGGGGCATTCGCCCCCCAGCCCGTCAAGGTCTTCGCCGCACCAAACACTGAGCGGCCAGCGGCACCGGCGCGCTCACCCAACCACTGGCCTGCACCCTTGACGCTATTACCCACGGCCCCCGGGGTCTCGCGCACGCGCTGCATGATCGCGCCACCAATACCGCCAGGCTGCGCCCTCACCTGCGCCAAGGCACCCAGCGTCCTGCCGGGCGCTTCCTTGATACGCTGCAACACGCCCCCGTTGCTGGGGCCTCCCAGCCACTGGCGGGCAGCGTTCCATTTCTCGCCCACCACAGCGGGCACTTGCCGGACACGCGCCGATACCGCCGCTCCGACACTGCCATGCTCCCCACGCACCTTGGCCAGGCCCTGGGTCAGCACGCCAGGCACACGCTTGGCGATGACCGCGCCCCCCACCACAGCCCCGAATATCGCCAGGCTCTTGCCGATGTCCACCACCGCCTTGCCGATGATGTCGCCCGGCCGCTCGGCAACCTTGCCGCCCTGCTCGCTCGCCGTTTGCGGCGGCGTGCCGGCGACGGGCGCCTTGGGTGCAGATGGCGCGGATGCGGACACGTTTACCGGCCCTGCAAACGCACGTAACCGGGTGCCCAGCTGCATGGCCGCGCCAAGCAGTTCACGCGCCGAGGAGATGAGCTGCGCATAGCGGTTTTCCAACCCTTCGAGCGCACTCCCCTGCTCCTTGGCTCTGTCGATCAACTGTCGCTCCATCGACAGCCAAGCCTTGCCCTGGGTCAGGCGCTCAGCCTGTGCCGCCTGCTGCTCTCTGCGAAAACGCTGGGTATCGCCAATCACCTGCTTGAGGGGGCTCGCCTTCACGCGAGGCTCCCCCAAGAGAACCGATGAACCCAGTGGGTTTGGAGGCCAGTTGACGGCGGCACCGGTAGCCGGTGCCAACGCTGGCTTATTCGCCATTGATTCCTCCTTGTTTCTACGCAAGCCACCAGAGCATGTCGCTGTACGACATGCCCATGATTTCGCTCGCGGAAAAATTCAGCTCCTTGGCTAGCCGCCGGGCGGCGGCGTGCTGTCGGGCTGGGTCAAAGTTCGTCGTCCTGCACCAGGCGAAAGTAGCCCGCTTGCAGGCGGCTGTAGTCCTTCAGCGCCAGCCCTTCGAGGTCCTTCACGCCCACTTCGGCCAGGGAGGCGAAGAGGTTCAGCTCGCGCTGCTCGTCGTCACCACCGCCGGTCTGGGCATTGCGGATATCCCGTACGGTGGGGCTGCGCAGCGACAGGCTGTCGACCTGCACGCCGTTGGCTTCGCTTGGGCGCGACAGGCGCACGGTGATACGGTCGGCCTCCACGGCCAGCCACTTGGGTTGCTGCTTGGCTTGAGCCATGGTCGCCCCCTTACAAGCCGAGCGCAGCGCGCTGAGCGGCCAGTTGGTCGACGCCATCGATCACCCGCTTCATGCCCAGGGCATCGATCTCGTAGACCTCGCGGCCATCGACTTCCAGCTTGTAGTAGGTGAGCGCGACGCTGTGCTTGACCTCGGCCTTGTCGCCGGATTTCCAGTCGCCCATGTCGACTTCCTTCAGGCTGCCGCGCAGGGTGACGATGACCGGGGTGATCTTGCCTTTCAGGCCCTTGAAGGCGCCGCGGAAGGTGCCGTTGAAGGCGCTGCCGTCGGCCAGGCCGAAGAACTTCAGGGCCTCGCGGCGCACGCCGGTGGTGGTGAAGGCGGCTTCCTGTTTCTCCATGCCTTGGTCGATTTCGACCGGCATGTCCATGCCGCCGGGGCGGTGCTCTTCCATTTTCAGGGTGAGCTTGGGCAGGGTCAGGCTGGGTACATCGCCCTGGAAGCTCACACCGTCGACGAACAGGTTCAGGTTGGCCAGGGTTTCGGGAATCATTGCCATGTAAATGCGCTCCTTAGGCGGCGGAATCGAGGACTTCGGTCAGCCACTGGTTGGTGACTTCGACGCGGAAGTTGGGGTTTTCGGCAGGCGGCACGTCGGTGAAGCGGATGTTCCAGTACACCTTGCCCTGCTCGAGCTGGCTGGCGGTGTTCAGTTCCGGGTCGGCGAACACCTCGAAGTTGATGACTGCGCCCTGGTTCTTCAGGTCGCGCATGAAGGCTTGCAGGCCTTCGGTGACGTCCTTGACGTAGGTGGCAGTGATAGCGCGGTCGACGGCCCACTTGTGGCCGTAGAGGATCGCGTCCATGACGATGTCCATGGTGCGCACGCGGGTGACGAAGGCCCATTTCGGGTCGCTCGACAGGGTACGGTTGCCCCACAGGCGGAAGCCGTCGTCGCGGATGATGGTGGCGATGTTGGCGTTGTTCAGCAGGTTGGCGCGGCAGGTTTCATCGCCATCGAGGAACTCGACCGGGCGGCCGGTGCCGGTGATGCCGACGAACTCTTTGTTCGACGGCGAGGCCCAGAAGCCGTACTCGCGGTCGGTGTAGGCGAACAGGCCAGCGACCCAGGCCGAGCCTGGGGCATCGACGGTGTCGGCTTCATCGGTGTCGAAGTAGCGCACACCCGGATCGACCAGGAAGGCACGTTTGGCGCCGAAGTTCTCGGCGTAGGCGATAGCTGCTTCGTCGGTGGTGTTAGGGCCGTCGATGATGGCGATGCCACGCAGCTTGTCGGCCAGCGCCACCAGCGCGGTGCCGACTGCCTGGGTGGCGCTGTGCTTGGGAGCGACCAGCAGGCGTGGCTGGGCGTTGAAGCGGCTCTTGCCGTCGAGCAGCGCTTGCAGGCCGGTGCGCTTGCCGTCGGCCAGCACGCTGCCGATGATCGCGGCGGCTTGCTCGGAGGCCTGTTCGACCTTGGCCACGCCGCAAGCGACGATGACCGCACGGGCACGGGTGAAGACGGCGCGACAAGCCTTGGTGATCGCGGCGTCGGCGCCGAAGGCGGCTACTGCCTCGCGTTCGCTGGTGATCAGCACCAGGTCATTGGCCTTGGCCGAGACCTCGGCGCCGGGGGTGAAGGTATCGACCAGGCCGATGATCGAGGAAGACGGCAGCGCGATGGTGCGCGCGCCGGTGTCGACGTTGGTTACGGTAACGCCGTGAAAGAATCCAGCCATGAATTTCTCCAGAGATGAAAAGGCCCCGCAGGGTTGCGGGGCCTAGGTGTACAGCGGGAAAGAAAACGCCCCGGCGGTGCGGGGCGTTATTGGTTGTGTTCGGTGATCCACTCCGGCGCTGTGGGGCGCTGGGTGGGGTCGGGGAAGGTCTCGGACTGGGGCCAGTCGCGTAGGGCTTGTAGGTAGGCCAGGAGTTCGGCGAAGAGCTCGGGGTTGAGGGTGGTTGGGGTACCTGCGTCCAGCTGGTCGCGATGGCGGTCACGGAGCCAAGTTACGGACCGTAACTCACCATCACGCCATGATCGCTCCAGCACAGCCAGGTCAGGCGCAGGTGCATCAATCAACAAAGGCTGCCCAGCATTGTCGTGCGCGCGGATTTTCCCCTCAGGCGGGCTTGCGATCACCCTCCAATAGGTATCCTCATCGATCTTTACAACGTCTGCTGGCATGTTCGATCCATGAACGGAGGAAAGATAAGAACAGCAGGTGGAAGGACTATAGAAACGCTGCATCATCTCCTCCTTTAATGTCCAAGTGCGAACCAAACGCCAGCGAACGTGCCGATGGAGCCGTCGAGCACCCATTGGTTTTCGATCTGGAACGAGGTCTTGCTAAAGTTCGCCACACCGTATGACTGGCAGTGATCCACCATAGTCGTATTGGCTTTGTAGTTGGCCAAAGCGATCAAGCACGAACTGGGAAACTCTATTGGGAAACTCACCGTCAATCGGCGGTCGCTGGCCACCGCAGCAGAGGTCCCCCACTGCAACACAAGCCCTCCCAGCCAAGTCGGCAGTATTAAGTAGCCATTTGTAGCGAAGCTCGATGTGAATCCCATACGAAGCCGTCGCAGGCTGAACCATTTCCGGCCCTGCGCGGCGCCCGCAGTAATCTCAGCCTCGTTGATTTCGCCCTCCAGAACAAAGTCCTGAACGGCCTTGTCGTTAATTGCTAAGCTATCTGCACGACTCATTGATCAGCCCTCATCTGCTCAAGAAACTCCGGCTGCACGGGCCGCGACGACTTGTTGGGAAAAGCTTCGGACTGAGGCCAGTCACGCAGCAACTGCATGAATACCAACAGTTCACTGAACTTCTCGGCAGTCAGGGTCGTGGCCACGCCGATCTCCAACTGATCACGATGGCGGTCCCGAATCCAGCACAACGCCGCTAACTCTGCATCACGCCATTGGCGTTCAGCGACTGCAGGCAGAACGGAGCTTTTCATGATGCTGTTTATGTAATGTTCGACTTCTACATCGGTCATGGGCACCAAGCCTGCCGCAATAAAGTGAGCAGGTGCGTCGGTTTCATATGCGTGAACTTCGCCGTTCACTGGGTTGTGGAAATACTTCATGTACGGAGCTCCGACCAGACGAAGTTTGTAGGGGATGAAGGAGTGACCGAATAAGTGGCCCCGGCAGGCACTACAAATGCTGCGTGGAAGGCATTTACTACTATCGTCACACCACCGCACGTGGCTGAAATTGCACCGGTCTGAATAGACGCTTGAACCTGAATCGAGCGGCCGGTCGTGTTGGTGTAGATAGTCCCAAAGACTCGGTTTGCCGTTACGTTCTGCCAAGCCTGGCCATCACCCAAACTCCGCTGGCGTTGCTCGAACGATGAAACCTGCAGTGCCAGGGCACTGACATCTATGTTTCCTTGGTTGACCGGTGCATTCCAGGCCTTGATGCACCACATTACGGCCAGGTTGCGCGGACGCATGATACCGCTCGCAGATTCCGCCCCAGCAGGGAGCTGAGTGATAGCACCGGCATTGACGCCGGCCAGAGAAGTCCCCGCGTAAAGGTCGATATTCACCGCGTCATAGCCAGTACGTGTAAGAGAACTGCTCACGTCAGCTAGATTGGATACAACACCTTGCACTGCGGGAGCCCCGATATCGATAGCAGCAATGCTACCTTTCTGCCAGGAGCCCATGACCCGACCAACATCAATATTGCGTCCATGGTCCCAGCCTCGCAGGAACTCACCACGAGTATCAGGCAACCGGAAGAAGCCCGCAGCTTCATCACCCTTGTTGTAGGTGGTCCCCAGGTAGGCCGCCAGGTCAGGATAGGTAGCAATGCTTTGCACGCTGCCGTCGAGTTCCAGATAGCCTGGTGGTGGAGTGGTCTTGGGGAACGGTACGACAGCACCGACGGGCATTGAGGCGCGCAAGTTGGAGAGTTCTGCAACCAGCGCTGCGATGTCGATCTGCCCTTGGTTGACCGGCGCATTCCAAGCTTTGATACACCACATGACTGCGATATTGCGTGGCCTGGTTTCAGCTGCAGTACGCGCGCCTTTAGATACATCAAGACGCACCACATCACTCGGTGCCGATGCATTACTGTCACGGGTGATCGTGTTACCCCCCGTTGACGTCCCAAATTCAGCTGTAAACACCCCCGCACCGCCGCCGAGCACGCCTAGCGCAGCAGAGGAACCGCCACGTAAACCAATAATGCCGGTGAAGTTCTGGAGTGCATCCAACTGGCCGCTTCCCGCAGCTCGCCCAACGTCGATCCCACGACCATGATCCCAGCCACGTAGGAATTCTCCCCGCGTATCCGGCAACCTGAAGAACCCGGAAGGCTCGTCACCTTTATTGAAAGTCGACCCTAGGTACGCCGCCAAATCCGGATAAACCGCCGCACTCTGCGCACTTCCATCCACCTCCAGGAACCCAGCCGGCACCGTCCCTTTCGGAAACGGCAACATGGTCCCCACTGGCAACGCAGACGCGGTCTTTAGCAGCGCGTCAGTTTCCGCCTTGGTATAGCCGTTGCTCACCTGGAACACGCTGAACGTCAGAATCTCGATCGACTCACCCAGCGCACACGGCGTCCCCAGTGTGATCTTCTGCCCATCGGCCACGTAGTCGGTGACCTCACGGCCGTTACGAATAACGATGGTGCTACCCACACTGTGCGGCACGGTAAACACCGTCTGCCCCACCGAAGCCTCGAACGAGAATCGCTCGAACGCCTTGCCGCCGCCCACGCCTCCGCCGAGCTGGAAATAGGTGCCATCGAAGTTCAAGTCATACAGCCCGCCTACGCGAATATCGCCGCTGACCAGGTCCTCCAGGCCATTGCCGCCCGCCTTCTTCACTGCCACCGCAGCCAGCCCGTTGATACGAGCAGTCACCGCGCCGGTATTGCCAGCCGTGGCCTTGAACTGGAAGCGCTGCCCTGCCGTATAGGCCGCCAGTGCAGCTTCGCTGTTCTTCAGGGTCAGCACCAAGGCATTGGCCGTACCTGCCGCATCGCCGAGCCAAGCCAGCAGCCCGGCATCTTTGGCCACGTCGGCACGGCGCAGGTACTGCGGATGCGGGTTCACGGCATCGGTGTGCGCCTTGAGCTGGTTGCGTGCATACAGCTCGGCCGCCTCGCGGGCCTTGTCGACATAGTCGCGGGTGGCGAGCACGATGCTGGGGTCGATCTTCAGCGTGACGTTGGCGACATTGCCGAACACCACGTGCATGCGAATGGTCTGGGTACGTCCCGAGCCTTGCGCCAGCAGAGGCTTGTAGCTAGGTGCAGGCTTGGCCACGGCGATGAAGTTGCCGTTGCCGTCTTCCAGCGCCAGTTCGCGAATCCACCAGCCGCCGATTTCCGGCGGCAGCACCAGTTCGGCCACCAACACCGCAGGGTCGGCTGGCGAGGGATAGATCGCGTTGAGCTGGGCGCGGTAGACCTGGCGCACCAGCGCGGTCTGGGCCGGGTTTGGCGTGGGGTCTGGGGTTTGCGAGGGTTCGCCGCCGGCATCGCCGATCAGCATGTGGGTGATGTTCCAGGGCAGGCCCAGCGCGGCGTTGTTGGCCTGCTGGGCGATGCCGATATTGGTCAGGAACCCACCGAATTGAGTGGTTGAGTTAACCATTGAGGTAGATGTCCAGTATGTCCAGGGTGTGGTCGTTCACCAGGTTGAATGCGCCCAGGTGCACGTCGATGTCCGACGCTTCCCAGGGGTACACCTCCAGCAGGTCGCCATCGTTCAAGGCGACCGCCTGGTAGGCGGGAATGCGGGTTTCCAGGCTGATGTCCAGCCCGATCAGGTGGCGGCTGACGGGCTTGGCGTCGTCGATCAGGCGGGTCAGTTCCTGGTAGGTCTGCTCGTCGATGCCGTTGTCCTCCACCCCCACTTTCAGGGCGAAGGTGCCCGGCACCCCGGCAGGCGAGGCCCGCCACCACTCGATCACCTCGATCAGGTAGCCGAACGGCTCGACCACCCGCCTGAGGGCGCCGAGGGTGCCTTTGTGGGCGTGGACGAAGAACGCCGAGCGGATCACCGAGCGCTTGATGGCGTCGCTCCAGTTGTCGTCCCAGCGGTCTACCGACCAGGCCCAGGCAAGTTGGTAGAGCAAGTGGGGCGGGCAGGTGTCGGGGTTGTAGAGGCCGCGCAGGGAGACCTTCAGGTCCTCGTCGGCGGCCACTTCCAGGGCCCGCTCCAGGGGCGTGCGGTTCAGTGGCAGGAGGCTTTGCATGTCACTCCCCCCGCGTGATGTCGACGCCTAGGCACCAGGCCGCCTGGGCCTTGGTCGGGCGGATGTCGACCCAGTCGAGCAGCTCGACCCGGCTGACACCGTCGATGTGCAGTTGCGCATCGATGCCCGAGCGCGCCACCTCCACGCCCAGGCGTCGCCAAGGGTTGACCCAGGCGCGCAGGCGGCGCTCGCACTCGGCGCGGATGGCCTCGTACTCCGGGCCATTGCCGGCCATGTGCAGCACCGCCTCGATGCGGTATGGCAGCACCTCGGCGCTGCGCACGCTGACCCGGTCTGCGACCGGGCGGACGTCCTCGTCGTTGAGGTAGGCGGCCACTTCATCCAGTAATGCCTGGCTGGCAACGCCGTCATTCTCCAGGCTCAGCACCGTGACATCGACCACCGCCGGCGACGGGCTTTCGGCGGTCGCGTCGGCGACCTGCCCCGAAGCGTTGCGGGCATGGAGGATGTAGCTGTTGCGCGGGCCGGCGGTGGTCAGGCCTTCGTAGACCAGTTGCACACGCTCGCGCAGGGCATCGTCGGCTTCGAGGATGGCCTCGGTCGGCGGGAAGGTGGTCGGGTCTGCAGGCTGGATCACCAGGCGTTGCAGGGCGACGTTGGCTGCCAACTGGTCGAGGTCGCGGCCTTCGGCATAGGCCAGCAGCAGCGCCTTGGCCGCATCGTTGATGCGCGCGCGGTTCAGCAGCTTGCGATAGGCGCCGACCTCCAGCAGCTTGGTGACCGGGTCGCTTTCCAATGCTGCATCCCAGGCATCGCCGAGGTGGGCGCGGAAGGTGGCCAGGTCGGCCTGGTAGAGGGTTTCGAAGTCGAGGTCTTCGAGCAGTGCTGGAGCGGGCAGTTTCGACAGGTCGACCTGGCTCATGCGCTCACCTCCAGTACCGCGTCGTCGCCCAGGTAGCGGCCGCTCAATTGCAGGTTGACCTGGCCGTCGAGCACGGCCACGACCTTGACCCGTTCGAGTTCCAGGCGTGGTTCCCAGCGCCCCAGAGCACGGGCGACTTCGGCTTGTACTGCACTTTTCCAGCCTTCGTTGACGGGCAGGTCGACGTAGCGGCGCAGTTGGCTGCCGTAGTCGGGGCGCATGCGTCGGCTGCCCAGCGGTGTGGTGAGGATGTCCTCGATGGATTGGCGCAGGTGGGCGATGCCGGCCAGGGGCTGGCCGGTGCGGCGGTCCATGCCGATCATGGCGAACCTCCTGGGGCGGCCCGTGGCCGCGGATGGGTATGCATAGTGTTCTCCTTGGGTGAAATGCCCGTGGGGAGGGATCAGTGCTTGTGGTTGGCGGTGTTGCCAGCGGTATCGATGATTCGCCCGCCGCCGTTGATGTCGCCGCTGACCGTCAATGGGCCGTCGACGCTGACATCGCCCGCCAGCGTGATGCTGGCGGCGTCGAGGTGGATGGCGCCGTCGCTGAGCGTGACGGTGCTGGCGCCGACCTTGATGCTGGCGGTGCCGCTGGGCAGGTGGATGTCGTAACGCCGCGCCTGCCAGTCGTAGACCAGCGAACCGCCGTCGTCGAAACGCCATGCTTCCACATGGTCGCGGTTGTCCGGCGAGCTTCCGGCGTTGCCATACAGCCCGGCGATGAAGGTGCCCTGGGCCGGCTCGCCGCTGGGGCTGACCAGTACGCCCTGCTCGCCCAGGCTCGGTGCCCGCCAGTGCCGCGCCTTACCCGCAGCCTGGGCATGCCAGCGGACCCAGGCGCTGGTCCAGCCTGCGCCATCGGAAACCCGTATGCGTGCGGCCGCCAAGTCGATGGCTACGACCTGGCAGGGAATGACCAGGCAGGCCAGCATGCGGTCGTGCATGGCGGTGGCATAGCTCATGCGAGGTCCTCCGGGGCGATGTACTTGCCTTCGTTGCCGACGCCGGTATCGGGGCTGAAGCCCAGCATCAGGCTGCCCGGCGGTTGGTCGGGCCAGTGCCATTGGGCTTCGCCGAGCAGCACCGGTTGCTCCCAGCGAACTTTCCAGTGCTCGCCGGACAGGTAGGCCCGCACATTGCGGCTCGCCTCGACGAACTCCAGGCCCCACAGCTGTTGGCGCAACAGGTCCACCAGTTGCGCGGCCAGCAGGCTGCCTTGCAGGCGAGCCTCGGGGTTGGCGGTATCGGGGGTGATATCCGCCTCGAAGGTGGTGAACAGCACCGAGCGCCCGTCACGCGGTGCGGCATCAGCAGTCATGCGCACGATGCCGTGGCGCAGCGCCGGTAGCGCGGTATCGTTTCCTACATCTGCATATGCATCGACTGACGCAAGTTCAGGCATCGCCTCACGAATCGTTGCAGTCAAGGCTGCATGTAGCGTGGCCAATTCACTCATGTCCATACCTCCTATCGTTCATCGCGCAGCCCCAGGCGGCGTGCGGCCCAGCGCTCGTAGAGGCCGATGGTCACGTCGGCACCGGCCATCGCCGTCAGGCAGCCAAAGGCGCTGGCAGTCCAGATCGACAGGCCGCTGGCGTACAGCAGCATGACGGTCGAAACCCCACACACCATGCAGGCCCCGGAGCGCAGCGCCAGGCGCCGCAATAGCGACCAGCCCCTGGCCCCAGCCTTGTCGGCCCGCCACATCTCGCCCGCCAGACCGCCCAGCAATGCCAGGACGATCACCAGCCAGAGCGGCATTTCCAGCAACGCTTGTTGCTCGTTCGTCACTGTCGTGTCTCCCGTGTAAAGCCCGCCAGCCAGTGCCGGCGGGGTGTTGTCATTGAATTCGGCATTCCAAAGGGCCCGCTGCGCAGGCCCTTCAGTAATGCGCTTGGGTAACCGCCGGCCACGACTGGTGACGCCGTGCGGTTGCGCTTCAAATTGGTGACTCCGACCGCGGCCGCCTGCCCGCCGGATAACTGTTCGTGGTGCTTTACGCTGCACACCCGGGCCAGTTGCCAACCCTCTGGACAGTCAAGGCCTGTCCATCGCTGCCTGTGTAACAACCGGTTGCTGTCCGGCTTGAGACACAGTCTATGCATTGACGCATATGCAGTCAATGCATTTTTTCATATTTCAATGCGTGAATTTTTGCCGAAATGCATGGAAGGCTTATCCGGTGCGGCTTGTAGGAGGTTTCTTCAGACGAAAAAAAACCCGCCGAGGCGGGTTTTTCTAGCGGATGGGAGACTCAGCGGGCGTACATCCCCCACCAGAACACATGGCCGAGCAGGCTGATCTGTTCCTCTTGCATCTGCTGGAAGCTGTAGTCTTCATCCGGGTGCTCGTCGCGGTTGAAGCTACGCAGGCGAATACCGGTGGGCAGCCGGTAAACCTGCTTCACCCGCAGTTGACCGTTGTGGTTGATGGCGTAGAGATCGCCATCGATGATGTCGCCAATGCCGCATTTGCCGGTGTTCACCCCGACCGTGGCGCCATCGCGCAGTACCGGCAACATGCTGTTGCCGCGCACTGTCACGCACTTGGCATGATCGAACTGCACCCCGTTATGGCGCAGGCTGCGCTTGCCGAAACGCAGGCTCGCACGCTCACTTTCCTCGATGACGAATCTTCCTGATCCTGCTGCCAATTCGACCTCTCGAAGAAAAGGGACAGACACCTCGTCGTCCTCGACGGGTGTTTCGTCGTCCCACAGGCTGATGTCGTCGAGATCGGCATGAACCCGCGCGGGCTTTAGCACTTCCCGGGGTTCACCCAGGTCGGCACGGCCACGCAGCTGGTCGGTGCTCAGGCCGAAATACTCGGCGATCTTCGAAACGTGTTTATCCGAAGGGTCGACGATTTTCTCGCTGAGGATCCGCGACAGGGTGGATTGCGGTACGCCCGTGCGCCGGTGCAGCTCCGTCGGGGACAGGCCGTGGCGGTCGAGCAGTTCTCTGAGTACGGAGGCTACGTTGCGTTTTTGCATAGCACGCATAATGCAGGCTACTTGCACTGAATGCAATTGGTTATGCATCGCGAGCGGGTGCCAGGGCCCCGCCGCCGGAAAAATCCCTGTATCATCGGCGGTTTCGCAAAAGCCACCAGACCAACCGCTGTAAGGCCTCGAATGTCCGATCTCTCCGCACACACCCCGATGATGCAGCAGTACTGGAAGCTGAAGAACCAGCACCCAGACCAGCTGATGTTCTACCGCATGGGCGACTTCTACGAGATCTTCTACGAAGATGCGAAGAAAGCCGCGAAACTGCTGGACATCACCCTGACCGCGCGCGGTCAGTCGGCGGGCCAGTCGATCCCCATGTGCGGCATTCCATTCCATTCGTTGGAGGGCTACCTGGCCAAGCTGGTCAAGCTTGGCGAGTCGGTGGTGATCTGCGAACAGATCGGCGACCCGGCCACCAGCAAGGGGCCGGTGGAGCGCCAGGTGGTGCGGATCATCACGCCGGGCACGGTGAGCGACGAGGCGCTGCTCGATGAGCGTCGCGACAACCTGATCGCCGCCCTTCTGGGCGACGAGCGTCTGTTCGGCCTGGCCGTGCTGGACATCACCAGCGGCAACTTCAGCGTGCAGGAGATCAAGGGCTGGGAAAACCTGCTCGCAGAACTCGAGCGCATCAACCCGGTGGAGCTGCTGATCCCCGATGACTGGCCCCAGGGCCTGCCAGCGGAGAAACGCCCTGGTGCGCGGCGCCGGGCGCCGTGGGACTTCGATCGCGACTCGGCGCGCAAGAGCCTGTGCCAGCAGTTCGCGACCCAGGACCTCAAGGGCTTTGGCTGCGACAAGCTAACCCTGGCAATCGGCGCCGCCGGCTGCCTGCTGACCTACGCCAAGGAAACCCAGCGCACCAGCCTGCCGCACCTGCGTAGCCTGCGCCATGAGCGCATGGATGACACCGTGATTCTCGATGGCGCCAGCCGTCGCAACCTGGAACTGGACATCAACCTGGCCGGTGGTCGCGACAACACCTTGCAATCGGTGATCGACCGCTGCCAGACCGCCATGGCCAGCCGCCTGCTGACCCGCTGGCTGAACCGCCCGCTGCGGGACCTGAAGGTGTTGCAAGCACGCCAGGACTCGATCCGCTGCCTGCTCGACGGCTACCGTTTCGAGAAGCTGCAACCGCAACTCAAGGAAATCGGCGATATCGAGCGCATCCTCGCGCGTATCGGCCTGCGTAACGCCCGCCCCCGCGACCTGGCACGCCTGCGCGATGCCCTCGGCGCGCTGCCCGAATTGCAGAACGCCATGGCCGAACTGGAGGCGCCGCACCTGGCGCGCCTGGCAGCCATCGCCGGTACCTATCCGGAACTGGCCAGCCTGCTGGAACGGGCGATCATCGATAACCCGCCTGCGGTGATCCGCGACGGCGGCGTGCTCAAGACCGGTTACGACAGCGAGCTGGACGAGTTGCTGGCGATGAGCGAGAACGCCGGGCAGTTCCTGATCGACCTGGAAGCCCGCGAGAAGGCCCGCACCGGCCTGGCCAACCTCAAGGTCGGCTACAACCGTGTGCATGGCTACTTTATCGAGCTGCCGACCAAACAGGCCGAACAGGCACCAGCCGACTACATCCGCCGCCAGACCCTCAAGGGCGCCGAGCGCTTCATCACCCCCGAGCTCAAGGCCTTCGAAGACAAGGCGCTGTCGGCCAAGAGCCGCGCCCTGGCGCGCGAGAAAATGCTCTACGACGCGCTGCTGGAAACTCTGATCGGCCATTTGGCGCCGCTGCAAGATAGCGCCGCGGCGCTGGCCGAACTGGACGTGCTGAGCAACCTGGCCGAACGCGCGCTGAACCTCGATTTGAACTGCCCAAGCTTTGTCGACGAACCCTGCCTGCGCATCGACCAGGGTCGTCACCCAGTGGTTGAGCAGGTACTGACCACGCCGTTCGTGGCCAACGACCTGGCGCTGGATAACGCCACGCGCATGCTGATCATCACCGGCCCGAACATGGGCGGTAAATCCACCTATATGCGCCAGACTGCGCTGATCGTGCTAATGGCGCATATCGGCAGCTTCGTCCCGGCAGCGCGTTGTGAGCTGTCGCTGGTCGACCGCATCTTCACCCGCATCGGCTCCAGCGACGACCTTGCCGGCGGGCGCTCGACCTTCATGGTCGAGATGAGCGAAACCGCCAATATTCTGCACAACGCCACCGACCGCAGCCTGGTGCTGATGGACGAGGTTGGCCGTGGCACCAGCACCTTCGATGGTCTGTCGCTGGCCTGGGCCGCCGCTGAACGCCTGGCCCAGTTGCGCGCCTATACACTGTTCGCCACGCACTACTTCGAGCTGACCGTGCTGCCAGAAAGCGAGCCGTTGGTGGCCAACGTGCACTTGAACGCTACCGAGCACAACGAGCGCATCGTTTTCCTGCACCATGTGCTGCCTGGCCCGGCCAGCCAGAGCTACGGGCTGGCGGTGGCACAACTGGCGGGGGTGCCTGGGCAGGTGATCCAGCGTGCGCGCGAGCACCTCGGCCGCCTGGAAACTGCTAGCCTGCCCCATGAGTTGCCTGTCACCAAGGGCAAAGGCGAACCCCAGCTTCCACACCAAAGCGACCTGTTCGCCAGCCTACCGCATCCAGCCATCGAGAAGCTGGGCAAGCTGGACCTGGACGACATGACGCCGCGCCAAGCTATCGAAATGCTATATCAACTGAAAAACCTGTTATAACGGCCGACCGCGCAAGCTGGTAGAATCCGGCGCGGTTCGCGGCACCGCAGGCTCTTAGCCTGGTCTGCGGCACATCGTGAACCGCGCTGCCCTGAGAGGAAGGGCACGCTGCCGTCGCCTGAGGAGAGAATTAGAAATGACCTTCGTCGTCACCGACAACTGCATCAAATGCAAGTACACCGACTGCGTGGAAGTCTGTCCGGTGGACTGCTTCTACGAAGGCCCGAACTTCCTGGTTATTCACCCAGACGAGTGCATCGACTGCGCCCTGTGCGAGCCAGAATGCCCGGCCCAAGCCATTTTCTCGGAAGACGAAGTGCCTGCCGGCATGGAGAACTTCATCGAACTGAACGCGGAACTCGCAGAGATCTGGCCGAACATCACCGAGCGCAAAGACGCTCTGCCTGACGCCGAAGAATGGGATGGCAAGACTGGAAAGATCGCCGACCTGGAACGCTGATCGCCAGCGCCCGGAAACGCAAAAGGCCCTTGAAGGGCCTTTTTTGTTTTCTGCAGGCGAAAAAAAGGGGCGGTTTGACCCGCCCACATTTTTTTCCGTAGTCCCTGCTTGTCCCAAACATCATCCTGATGAATCGCATCGTGCGATGTCCTTGGCGATCATCCTTGAACGCCTGTGCCAGTCCGTCGGCACAGTTCGAATACTAGCGATTCCAGCGGCGACGGCAACCGGGAGACATCTCAAGATGCTACGGTGGAAATATTTCCACAAATTCAAAAAATACTTAAAAATCAATCAGATAAGAAAACACCACCTTCAAAAGTGACAATGATTTACTACCCCCTACAGCAATGACTTACACAACGCGTAAGCAATGACTTACACGCGAAGCAACTGCGGTGGTGCTGTAAACATTTACCGCAGATACAAAAACGCCCCGAGGTTATCGGGGCGCCTTGTGCAGAGGGGCTTGGCTAGCCAGTTACTGGAACAGCGACTCGCTGGACAGGCCATTCTTCTCTAGGATCTCGCGCAGACGCTTGAGGCCCTCTACCTGGATCTGCCGTACCCGCTCCCGAGTCAGGCCGATTTCCAGCCCTACATCTTCCAAGGTGCTGCTTTCATGGCCACGCAGGCCAAAGCGGCGGATAACCACCTCACGCTGCTTGTCGGTCAGCTCGCCCAGCCACTGGTCGATACTCTGCGACAGGTCATCATCCTGCAGCAACTCGCAAGGGTCGGTGGGGCGGTCGTCGGTCAGCGTATCGAGCAGGGTCTTGTCGGAATCCGGGCCCAGCGAAACGTCCACCGAAGACACCCGCTCGTTGAGGCCGAGCATACGCTTGACCTCGGCCACCGGTTTTTCCAGCAGGCCGGCGATTTCTTCCGGGGAGGGTTCGTGGTCGAGCTTCTGGGTCAGTTCCCGCGCGGCACGCAGGTAGACGTTGAGCTCCTTGACGACATGGATCGGCAGGCGAATGGTGCGGGTCTGGTTCATGATCGCCCGCTCGATGGTCTGGCGGATCCACCACGTCGCATAGGTAGAGAAGCGGAACCCACGTTCAGGGTCGAATTTCTCTACCGCACGAATCAGCCCCAGGTTGCCCTCCTCGATCAGGTCGAGTAGCGACAGCCCACGGTTGACGTAACGGCGTGCGATTTTCACGACCAGGCGCAGGTTGCTTTCGATCATGCGCTTGCGACCAGCAGGGTCGCCCTTCTGCGACAGGCGCGCGAAGTGCACTTCCTCTTCTGGCGAAAGCAGTGGCGAGAAGCCGATCTCGTTGAGGTACAGCTGGGTGGCGTCGAGCGCACGGCTGTAATCGATGTATTTGTGTTGCTTGAGTGACGAGCCTTGCTTGGCCCTGGTCCGAACAGACGGTACAGCAGGTTCGTCTGACACCACATCCGTTTCCAAAACGATGCCCGTCTCCATCAGGAGGAGGTCATCGTCGATGTCAAACTCCGGCACTTCTTTACTGAGAGCCATTGTTATAGTCCTTTGCTGAGTTCGAACTCAGACTCTAGCGGCACCTGTTTCCCTGGCAGCGCTAAAGCCTGTCCCCTCTACATCCAAGGAACAGGCTGGGTGCAACATCAACGGCGAGGCAGGAACTGGAGAGGATCGACGGGTTTGCCCTGGCGGCGAATCTCGAAATGCAGCTTCACCCGATCAGTGCCCGTAGACCCCATTTCTGCGATCGTCTGCCCTGCCTTGACCTGCTGCCCCTCCCGAACCATAAGCCTACGGTTGTGACCGTAGGCGCTGACGTAGGTATCGCTGTGCTTGATGATGACCAGCTCGCCGTAGCCCCGCAAGCCACTCCCGGCGTAAACCACCGCACCATCAGACGCAGCAAAAACAGGCTGTCCCAAATCTCCGGCGATATCAATGCCTTTATTCAAACTACCGTTTGAAGCGAATTTTCCAATCAGCACGCCATTGGCCGGCCAGGTCCAACCGCCTGCCGAGCGCTCGGCCGCGGGTACCTGGGCGACCACCGGCGGCGGGGTGGCGGGAGGTGGCGTGGTGGGGTTGCCCGTGCTGGCGGGCGGGGCGGTGGTGGCAACCGGACGCCGGGTGACAGTGGTGCGACTGGATGAGGACGGACTGGAGGACACCACCGTGGTACTGCCTGCGGCGCCGCTGCTGAAGCGGATGGGTTGCCCGGGGCGAATGGTGTAAGGCGCGGGAATATTGTTGCGCGCAGCCAGCTCCTTGTAGTCCCAGCCATAGCGGAACGCGATGGAGAACAGGGTATCGCCAGGCTTGACGATGTATTGCCCCGAGGTCACGGCCGCGCGCTTGGGGACCGTGTTGTTGCGGTCGACCACCCGCGCACCGCTCGAGCCGGTGCTGGAGCAGCCCGCCAGCAAGGTCCCCATGGCCAGCGCAATCGCCAGAAGCTTGAAGCCCGATAGATCCTTGCGCTGTCGACTGACTGTGTGACCCACCCGCGCTCCCCTCATGGTGCAGAAATCAAATGTGACGAATTGCAATAATGTTTCAATTATAACCGAGCGCAAACTTGGCTGCCCGGTCAAGCACCAACCGATAGCGGCACTCCGCCAGATAGACAGGCGCGTGCCCAAAGAATTCGTCGCCGCCACAAATATTCCAAGGCCTTCAGGCCAGTGGGCCATTGAGCAGCGGCACGAAACGCACGGCCCCGAGGACGCGCCTGGAGAAGCCATGTTCCTCGCGCACGATGAGCATCAACTGCTGCGCCTCCCCCGCCGCACCCACGGGAATCACCAGGCGCCCACCGGGGGCGAGCTGGTCCAGCAGCGCCTGCGGCACCTCCGGTGCAACCGCCGTGACGATGATCGCGTTGTAGGGCGCCAGCGCCGGCCAGCCTTCGCAACCATCACCCCAGCGAAACACCACGTTGCGCAGGTTCAGCTCGACCAGGCGTTCCTTGGCCCGGTCCTGCAGGACCTTGATGCGCTCGACCGAGAACACCCGCTCGACCAACTGGGCAAGAATCGCAGTCTGGTAACCGGAACCGGTGCCGATCTCCAGGACCTTGTCCAGCGGGCCGGCCTCGAGCAACAGCTCGCTCATGTGCGCGACCATGAACGGCTGGGAGATGGTCTGGTTGTGCCCAATGGGCAGGGCGGTGTCTTCATAGGCCCGGTGAGCCAGGGCCTCGTCGACGAACAGATGACGCGGCGTGCGGCGAATGGCCTCGAGCACCTTGGCGTTCGATACGCCCTCTTCGTACAGGCGTTGGATCAAGCGCTCCCGGGTACGCTGGGAGGTCATGCCAATACCGCCGCGCCGTTGCAGATCGTCCTTTTCACGCATCAGAGCACGCCCTCCAGCCAGCCGTCGAAGCGTTCGAAGGCATCGTTGAAGGTGCGGTCAAGCTGCAAGGGCGTGATCGACACGTAGCCTTGCACCACGGCATGGAAATCGGTACCCGGCCCACCGTCCTCGGCATCACCGACCACGGCGATCCAGTAACCTTCCTTGCCGCGCGGATTGACCACCTTGGTGGGCGCTGCGGCCCGGGCGCGGTGCCCCAGGCGGGTGAGGCGGATGCCCCGGATGTGCTCCAGCGGCAGGTTGGGGATGTTGACGTTCAGGACGGTACGCGGCGGCAGCTCCAGACGTGCCTGCGCCTCCACAAGGCGACGGGCGATGTGCGCGGCGGCCGGCAGGTTGTCGGGCTGACGCGAAATCAATGAGAACGCCAGCGACGTGCCGCCCAGGAAACGGCCTTCCAGTGCAGCAGCGACCGTGCCGGAATAGAGCACGTCATCCCCCAGGTTGGCACCGAGGTTGATGCCTGAGACCACCATGTCTGGGGTTTGCGGCAACAGGCCATTGATGCCCAGGTGCACGCAATCGGTCGGCGTACCGTTGAGACTGATGAAGCCATTGGCCAACACGTGCGGCGTCAATGGCCGGTCCAGCGTTAGGGAACTGCTGGCACCGCTCTTGTCTTGGTCCGGGGCAATCACCGCGCACTCGGCATAGTCAGCCAGCGCTGCGTGCAGCGCGGCGAGGCCGGGTGCGGTAACACCATCGTCATTGGAAATCAGAATACGCATGGGCTGTCCGTCTGCCCTGCCGGCACCAGATCGACAAGCTCGCGCACCACCACGGTGGCGAAGCATCCGGCCGGAAGGACGAATTCCAGTTGCAGAATATCAGGCTCGGGATAATGCCATGTCAGGCGCCCAATAGGGAGCCGCAAGATGCGTCGTTCGTGACTCATGCCCGCCTTGGCCAGCCACTTGCACAGTGCCGGCTGGCCTTCAGCCACTGCTGTTTCCAGCGCGGCAGTGGCGCCAGCGCTGGGCGTGACGCCCTCACCCCACAGTGGACCGGTGGGGTGCAAGTCCAGAATAGCCAGGCGAGGATCCGAACATTCCGGTTCGCCAGCCGGAAAAAAGCTACGACTATCCGTGAATGCCAACAGGTCACCGACCTGTGCCTGGTTCCAACTGCCTTCGCTAACCCGCGCGGCCAGGATCTGGTTGAACAGGTAGCTGCGCCCGGCCGACAACAAGCGTGAGCGTACATTGCGCTGCTCAGGCAGTGCTTCGCGGGCGGCCCAGTCCAGCGCATCGTGGACGTTGCCACCGGCGTGGCCAAAACGCTGGGCACCGAAGTAGTTGGGCACACCCGAAACCTTGAGCTGCTCGAGGCGCGCATCCAGCGCCTGGTGGTCAGCCGCCAGGCCGGTCAGGCGCAGGGTGAAGCCATTGGCCGAGTGGGCACCACGTTGCAGCTTGCGCTGGTGGCGCAGCTGCTTGAGCACCCGCAGGCTGGCATCCTCGGCGCGAGCAAGGTCGGGGTCGGCCTTGCCGGGCAGGTGCAAGCTGAACCACTGGCGGGTCAGGGCCTGACGGTCCTTGAGCCCGGCATAGCTGATCGCCCGCACCGGCACACCTGCGGCACGCGCCAGGCGGCGGGCGGCTTCCTCGGTGTTCAGGTCACGTTTTTCCACCCACAGCCACAGGTGTTCGCCCTGGCCGGACAGCGGAATGTCCAGCACTTCGTCGACCTGGAAGTCTTCGGCGACGGCCTTGAGTATTGCAGTGCCCAAGGCAGGCCCATTTGCGCGGGGGCCTAGCAGTTCGAGTTCGGTCATGCGGGCAGCAACAGGGCGACCGCATGCACGGCGATCCCCTCCTCGCGCCCGGTGAAGCCCAACTTCTCTTCGGTGGTGGCCTTGACGTTGACCTGGTCGAGCTCGACGTGCAGGTCTGCGGCGATGTACTGGCGCATGGTTTCGATGTGCGGTGCCATTTTCGGCGCCTGGGCGACGATAGTGGCGTCGACGTTGCCGACCTTCCAGCCCTTGGCCTGGACCGCGCCCAGCACGTGACGCAGCAGCACGCGGCTGTCGGCACCCTTGAATTGCGGGTCGGTGTCGGGGAAATGCTTGCCGATGTCACCCAGCGCTGCGGCGCCAAGCAGCGCATCGCTGACGGCATGCAGCAGCACGTCGCCGTCGGAATGGGCCAGCAGGCCGTACTTGTGAGGGATGCGAACCCCTCCCAGGGTAATGAAATCACCGTCGCAGAAACGGTGAACATCGTAGCCGTGGCCAATACGCATAGAAAAACGCCCTGATGAAGTCAGGGCGTGATTCTACCTGCTTTGCCGGGGCTTGGGCGCCTTTTGGGGCCGCCTACACCCGCCCCAGCGCCACCGCATGGTGACGCAGGTGCTCATCGATGAAGCTGGCGATGAAGTAGTAGCTGTGGTCATAGCCTGGCTGTAGGCGCAGGTTCAGCGCATGGCCGCCCTTGCGCGCGGCTTGCTCCAGGGTTTCGGGCTTGAGTTGCTTCTCGAGGAAATCGTCGCGATCGCCTTGGTCCACCAGCAAGGGCGGGCACTGGCCGGCAGGCGTTGCTGCCAGCAGCACGCTGGCATCCCACTCGCGCCAGGTCGCCCGGTCATCTCCCAGGTAGCGGGAGAAAGCCTTCTCGCCCCAAGGGCAATCCATAGGGTTGCTGATAGGCGAGAATGCCGACACCGAACGATAGCGCCCCGGGTTGCGCAAGGCGCATACCAGTGCACCGTGGCCACCCATGGAGTGACCGCTGATGCTACGCAGCTCGCTGGCCGGGAAATGTGCCTCGATCAACGCAGGCAACTCCTCGACCACATAGTCATGCATGCGGTAGTGCTGCGACCAAGGCTGCTGGGTGGCGTTGAGGTAGAAACCGGCGCCGAGGCCGAAATCCCACGCGCCGTCCGGGTCGCCCGGCACCTGCTCGCCACGCGGGCTGGTGTCGGGGGCGACGATGATCAGGCCCAGTTCGGCGGCCAGGCGCTGGGCGCCGGCCTTCTGCATGAAGTTCTCGTCGGTGCAGGTCAGCCCGCTGAGCCAGTACAGCACCGGCAGCTTCTCACCCTGCTCGGCCTGCGGCGGCAGGTAGACGGCAAACACCATGTCGCAGCCCAGCACCTTGGAATGATGCCGGTAACGCTTGTGCCAGCCGCCGAAGCTCTTCTGGCAGGAGATGTTTTCCAGACTCATGGCTGACCTCAGAAGTGGATCACACTGCGGATGCTCTTGCCTTCGTGCATCAGGTCGAAGGCTTTGTTGATGTCTTCCAGGCCCATGGTGTGGGTGATGAAGGTATCCAGCGGGATCTCGCCCTTTTCCGACATTTCCACGTAGCTCGGCAGCTCACTGCGGCCACGTACACCGCCGAACGCCGAACCGCGCCAGACGCGACCTGTCACCAGTTGGAACGGGCGGGTAGCGATTTCCTGGCCGGCACCGGCCACGCCGATGATCACCGACTCGCCCCAACCCTTGTGGCAGCACTCCAGCGCGGCGCGCATCAGTTGCACATTGCCGATGCACTCGAAGGAGAAGTCGACGCCGCCGTCGGTGAGGTCGACGATCACTTCCTGGATCGGGCGATCGTAGTCCTTCGGGTTGATGCAGTCGGTGGCGCCCAGTTGGCGGGCGATCTCGAACTTGGCTGGGTTGATGTCGATGGCAATGATGCGCGAGGCCTTGGCCTTCACCGCACCGATCACCGCCGACAGGCCGATGCCGCCCAGGCCGAAGATGGCAACGGTGTCGCCTGGCTTGACTTTGGCGGTGTTGAGCACCGCGCCAATGCCGGTGGTGACGCCGCAACCTAGCAGGCAGGCCTTCTCCAGCGGTGCTTCCTTTTGGATCTTGGCCACGGAGATTTCCGGCAGCACGGTGTATTCGGAAAAGGTCGAGGTGCCCATGTAGTGGAACAGCTGCTGGCCTTTGTAGGAGAAGCGCGTGGTGCCATCAGGCATCAGGCCCTTGCCCTGGGTGGCACGGATGGCCTGGCACAGGTTGGTCTTGCCCGAACGGCAGAATTTGCACTGCCCGCATTCCGGGGTGTACAGCGGGATCACGTGGTCGCCGACGGCTACCGAGGTCACGCCCTCGCCCACCGCCTCGACGATCGCCCCGCCCTCGTGACCGAGGATGGACGGGAAGATGCCCTCCGGGTCAGCGCCGGACAAGGTGTAGGCATCGGTGTGGCAGACACCGCTGGCAACGACGCGCAGCAGTACTTCGCCAGCCTTGGGCATGGCCACATCGACTTCGACGATTTCCAGGGGTTTCTTGGCCTCGAAGGCTACGGCAGCGCGGGACTTGATCATCAAAGGTCTCCAGACAGAGTGTCGATTCAGTCTTGCAGTGTAATTCAAGCTCTTTTGATGAATAATCCGAGCCAGGACAAAACATTATTGCCACACAGGGATAATCAATGAGCAGCCGGTGGGAAGGCATCGATGAGTTCGTGGCCGTGGCCGAGGCGGGCCAGTTCACCGCCGCCGCCGAACGCCTGGGGGTTTCCTCCTCGCACATCAGCCGCCAGATCGCCCGCCTGGAAGAACGCCTGCAAACCCGCCTGCTGTATCGCAGCACCCGGCGGGTGACGCTGAGCGAGGCCGGGCAGACCTTCCTGCAACACTGCCAGCGCCTGCAGGATGGCCGCGAGGAAGCGCTGCGCGCCATGGGTGACCTGGCCAGCGAGCCCAAGGGTTTGCTGCGCATGACCTGCGCGGTGGCTTATGGCGAGCGCTTCATCGTGCCGCTGGTAACGCGCTTCATGGGCTTGTACCCCCAGTTGCGGGTAGAGGTGGAACTGACCAACCGCACCCTCGACCTGCTGCACGAAGGCATGGACCTGGCGATTCGCCTGGGCCGCCTGCAGGACTCCCGGCTGGTGGCCGCACGCCTGGCACCGCGGCGCATGTACCTGTGTGCATCGCCCGGCTATCTGGAGCGCTATGGACGGCCCCATAGCCTGTCGGAGCTGGCGCGGCACAATTGCCTGGTCGGCAGTTCCGACCTCTGGGCGTTGCAGCAAGATGGGCGGGAGATCAGCCAGCGGGTACAGGGCAACTGGCGCTGCAACAGCGGGCAGGCGGTGCTGGATGCGGCGTTACAGGGAATAGGGTTGTGCCAGCTGCCGGACTACTACGTCCTGGAGCACTTGCGCAGTGGGGCATTGGTGTCGTTGCTGGAGGGTCATCAGCCGCCGAATACCGCGGTGTGGGCGCTGTATCCGCAACAGCGGCATTTGTCGCCGAAGGTGCGTAGGTTGGTGGACTATCTGAAGGACGGGTTGGCGCAGTTGCCGGAGTATCGGGCCATGTGATGAGTCGGCTTCTTGGCGGGTAAACCCGCGAAGAGGCCAGCAGCAGCGACGCGATCGTTAGCGTCGCGTGGCCCAACGCTGACGCAACCACTCCAAGTCCTCCGGCCGGGTGACCTTGATGTTGTCGCTGCGCCCTTCGATCAGGCGCGGTGCGTGCCCCGCCCACTCGATCGCCGAAGACTCATCGGTCACGGCCACGTCGGCCACCAGACACTCGGCCAATGCCCGGTGCAGCAGCCCCAGGCGGAACATTTGAGGGGTGTAGGCCTGCCACACGGTGCTGCGGTCGACCGTGGCGCTTACGCGGCCCTGGGCATCGGCACGCTTGAGCGTGTCACGCGCCGGCACTGCCAGCAGCCCGCCCACCGGGTCGTCGGCCAGTTCGCCCAACAGCTTGTCCAGGTCACTGCGCGCCAGGTTCGGCCGAGCGGCATCGTGCACCAGCACCCAGTCGCTGTCCGCAGCGCCCTGGGCGTGCAACAGCAACAGCGCATTAAGCACCGAATCGGCCCGCTCGCGTCCCCCGGCAGCGCGCTGGATGCGCGAATCGCTGGCGCAACGCAGGCCAGGCCAGTAAGGGTCGTCGGCGGCAATGCTGACCACCACGCCCTTGAGCGTCGGGTGGCCAAGGAAACAGTCGAGGCTGTGCTCGAGAATTGTCCGCCCAGCCAGCTCCAAATACTGCTTGGGGCGGTCGGCGGCCATGCGGGCGCCAATGCCCGCGGCGGGAACAACGGCCCAGAAGGCCGGCAAGGGTTGGGTCATTTCTGCGGCAACTGGTAGAGGGTTTCACCCTCCTTGACCATCCCCAGTTCGTGGCGAGCCCGCTCTTCAACGGTCTCCATGCCCTTCTTCAACTCCAGGACCTCGGCATCGAGCACGCGGTTACGCTCCAGCAGGCGCTCGTTTTCGGCGTGCTGGTCGGCGATCTGCTGCTTGAGCTCGGCCACATGCGCCAGGCTGCCATTACCGACCCACAGGCGGTATTGCAGGCCACCGAGCAGCAGGAGCAGGACGAGAAACAACCAATAGGGACTGCGCATCAAGATATCCAGGGGTTGAAAAACCGCGACACACGGGCCTCGGATAGCACGAAGCCTGGCCAAGGCCAGGCTTCGTCGACAGAAACCCGCAGCAAGCGCCTGAACCCTTAGAGGAAGGCTTCAGGCTGCCTCGGCTGCTGTCTTTTTACCATCTCTTGCTCAGCCGCGAAACTCGGCACGGCCACGGTAGACCGCCTTGGCACCCAGTTGCTCTTCGATACGCAGCAGCTGGTTGTACTTCGAGACGCGGTCGGAACGGCACAGCGAGCCGGTCTTGATCTGGCCAGCAGCGGTACCGACGGCCAGGTCGGCGATGGTCGAGTCCTCGGTTTCACCGGAGCGGTGCGAGATGACAGCGGTGTAGCCAGCGGCCTTGGCCATCTGGATAGCTTCCAGGGTTTCGGTCAGCGAGCCGATCTGGTTGAACTTGATCAGGATCGAGTTACCGATGCCCTTCTCGATGCCTTCCTTGAGGATCTTGGTGTTGGTGACGAACAGGTCGTCGCCGACCAGTTGCACCTTCGCGCCGATCTTGTCGGTGAGGATCTTCCAGCCAGCCCAGTCGGACTCGTCCAGGCCGTCTTCGATCGAGATGATCGGGAAGCGCTCGGTCAGGCCTTTGAGGTAGTCAGCGAAACCTTCGGCGTCGAACGACTTGCCTTCGCCGGACAGGTTGTACTTGCCGTCTTCATAGAATTCGGACGCTGCGCAGTCCAGGGCCAGGGTCACGTCGGTGCCCAGCTTGTAGCCGGCTTTCTCGACGGCTTCGGCGATGGCCGCCAGGGCGTCTTCGTTGGAAGCCAGGTTCGGGGCGAAGCCACCTTCGTCACCCACGGCGGTGTTCAGGCCACGAGCCTTCAGCACGGCCTTGAGGTGGTGGAAGATCTCGGTGCCCATGCGCAGGCCGTCGGAGAAGGTCTTGGCGCCAACTGGCTGAACCATGAACTCCTGGATATCGACGTTGTTGTCGGCGTGCTCGCCGCCGTTGATGATGTTCATCATCGGAACCGGCATGGAGTACTGGCCCGGGGTGCCATTGAGGTTGGCGATGTGCGCGTACAGCGGCAGGTCCTGGTCTTGGGCAGCAGCCTTGGCGGCAGCCAGGGAGACAGCCAGGATGGCGTTGGCGCCCAGCTTGGCCTTGTTCTCGGTACCGTCCAGTTCGATCATGGCGCGGTCCAGGGCTTTCTGGTCGGAAGGATCCTTGCCCAGCAGCAGGTCGCGGATCGGGCCATTGATGTTGGCCACGGCCTTCAGCACGCCCTTGCCCAGGTAGCGGCTCTTGTCGCCATCATTGAAACCGCTGCGATGTGATTGAAGGCGAGGCCCGCGTGTGCGGGCCTCGCCTTCAGGGTTACAGCACGCCGTAACGCTTGCGTGCCTCGATCGCCAGGCCGCTGCCGATGCTGCCGAAGATATTGCCTTCCACATGCCGGGCGTTGGGCAGCATGGCCGCCACGCTGTTACGCAGCGCAGGGATGCCACTGGAGCCGCCGGTGAAGAACACCGTGTCCACCTGGCTTTCGTTCACGCCAGCCTTGGCCAGCAACTCGGTAACGCTGCCACGCACCCGCTCCAGCAGGCTGCCGATGGCGTCCTCGAACGTCGCGCGGGTCAACTCCACCGAGAGCGCCGGTTCGATACGGCCCAGGTCGATGGGGCGGCTGTCGCGTTCGGTGAGGTCGATCTTGCTGGCTTCCACTTCCATCGCCAGCCAGTGCCCGGCGCGCTGTTCGATCAGGTTGAACAGGCGGTCGATACCCAGCGTGTCCTCGATGTCGTAGCGCATGCTGCCCAGGGCCAGTTGCGACTTCTGCGAATACAGGCTGTTGATGGTGTGCCAGGTGGCGAGGTTCAGGTGGTAGCTGGTGGGC